>NZ_RZSN01000297.1:0-4125 GCF_003997315.1 Mesorhizobium sp. M1A.F.Ca.IN.020.04.1.1 | reverse complement strand
GGGCACCATCATCACCGTGACGCCCGCCTGCACCGCGCCCCAATCGATGGCGCCGAAGCGGCCGGACTGGAGCGCGGTCATCATCACCGGCAGGGTGAATTTCGACTGGTCGGTCATCAGCACCAGCGCGGCCAGGAACTCGTTCCAGGCGCCGAGGAAGGCGAAGAGCGCAATGGTGACGACGCCCGGCCAGACCAGCGGCAGCATCACCTTGACCAGCATGGTGACATTGTTGGCGCCATCCATGCGCGCCGCCTCCTCGATCTCGCGCGGCACGGCGTCGAAGGCGTTGCGCATCATGAAGATCGAGAACGGCAGCTGCAGCGTGACATAGACGCAGACCAGGCCGGTCAGCGTGTTGTGGAGACCGAGTTTCGTCAGCACCAGGAAGATCGGCGTCAGGATCGACTGGAACGGGATCATGATCGTCGACAGGATGAGGATGAAGAAGAAGTCCCGGAACGGGAAGCGGAAACGCGAGAAGCCGTAGCCGGCGAGCACGCTGACCAGCACGGAGAGCAATACTGTCATCACCGAGACATAGATGCTGTTCTGCGCCGAGGCCCAAAGCCCGTCGCCGAAGGTGTTCAGCGTCTGATAGTTCTCGACCGAGAAGCCGGTGGTCGGCCAGGGCGGCAGCGGCGGCTGGCGCGCTTCCTGCGCCGGCTTGAAGGTGGAGAGCACCGTCCACACAATCGGCGCCAAAAACAGCACCGAGGCAATGATGCCGGTGGAATGCCTGGCGAGGCTGAAGGCCGCCTTGCGGTGCTGCGACATCGTCTCGGCCATCAGTCGAGCCCCTCGGGCTTGCGCAGCAGCCAGAGCTGGATGAGGCTGAGCGCCACCAGGATGACCAGCAGCACCATGGAAAGTGCCGCGCCGTAGCCGAGCTTGAACGAGACGAAGGACTGGTTGAAGATCCAGTAGACCGCCGTCAGCGTCTGGTTGCGCGGGCCGCCGCGCAGGATGATGTAGAACTGGTCGAAGGCGAGGATCGAGCCCGCGACCGACAGGATCAGCGCCAGCGCCAAGGTGCGGCGCATCAGCGGCAGGGTGATCGCCCTGAAGCGGGCGAACGGCCCTGCCCCATCGATGACGGCGGCCTCCTGCAGGTCCTGCGGGATCGACTGCAGGCCGGTCATCAGGATGATCATGGTGAAGCCGGCCACTTTCCAGACCACCATGGCGATGATCGACCAGAAGGCCGGCTGGAAGGTGGCCAGAAGATTGACCTTCCTCTCGGTCAGACCGAGGTCGTAAGCGGCCGGGCTGAACAGGCCGGAATCGACGTTCAACAGCCACGACCAGAGCAGGCTGGCGGAAGCAAAGCCCACCACCGCCGGCATGAAGAAGGCTGTGCGGTAGAGATTGGTGAGCGGGCGCGGCCGCTCGATGAAGATCGCCAGCGGGAAGGCGACGGCGAAGATCGCGATGGTGACGATCAGCGTGTAGTAGAAGGTGAATTTGAGCGCGTTCCAGAAGCGCGTGTCGCGCAGGATGGCAAAGTAATTATCGAGGCCGATGAAAGCGTGCTCGCCCATCAGCGGCCAGTTGTGCAGCGACATCCACGCCGTCATGCCGAGCGGGATGACGAAGAAGACGGTGACGAAGGCGACGGCCGGCAGGACATAGAGCAGGCCTACCCATTGCCGGCGGCTGACGCCGATGCGTCTGGCTCGGGCGGGCGCGTGGGTTGCGGCGATGGAGGTCATGGCTTGGCTCCCCCTTCTCCCCTTGTGGGAGAAGGTGTCGCCGAAGGCGACGGATGCGGGGTGTTCCAGCGGAGTGAGATGCTGGTGTTCCCTGCAACACCCCTCATCCGTCTCGGCGCTGCGCGCCGATCCACCTTCTCCCACAAGGGGAGAAGAGGAAGCGAACCTCGCGGCGCCTCAACTTGACGATGATGATGAGTGAGCTTTCTCAACGCGATAATCCTGCCATTTAGCGCGGCGTCCCCCTCCCCCTTGAGGGGAGGGTCCGGCCGAAGGCCGGGGTGGGGTCCGCTGTGAAGTGCGCCTACGGGGAGATAGCGTCGGCGTACTTCGCGGGCGACCCCACCCGGACCTGCGGCCCGACCTCCCCTCGAGGGGGAGGTTTAGGGCCGCGCTTTACTTGTTCGGCGCCTGGTCGATGATCGACTGCATGGTCTCCTGGGCATTGGCGATGGCGCCGTCGAAATCGTCGCCGAAGAAGACCTCGTTGACCATCTGCGTCCACGGCCCGTTGGCGGAGTTGATCAGGTCGTTGAACACCACCGAATAGGGCGTGCGGCCCTTGGCCATCGCCTCGGCCGCCACCTGGTAGCGCGGATCGAGGTCCTTCAGCGCTTCCTTGGCGATGTCGCCGCGCACCGGCAGGCTACCATATTTGGCGAGGATGGCCTGGCCCTCGAGCGAGTAGGCGAAGTCCAAAAACTCCTTCACCACGGCGATCTTCTTGGTGCCCTTGGTGACGACGAAATTGTCGCCGCCGGCGAAGGACGACCAGCCGCCATCCTTGCCCGGCAGGAAGGTGATGCCGTAGTCGATATCAGGGTATTGGGTGTTGAGCGCGCCGATGGCGAAGGCGCCGGACGGCGAGAGGCCGATCTTGCCGCCGGCAAAGGCGGCGAAGAAGTTGGCGCCGGTGTCGGTCTGCGCACCCTCGGGCACCAGTCCTTTCTTGACCATCGAGCGGTAGAGGTCGATCGCGCCGCGCAGCTGCGGGCTATCGAGCGTCGCCTTGGAGCCGTCCTCGGAGAGGATGTCGCCGCCCGAGGCCCAGACCAGCGGCGTGAAGGTGAAGATGTTGCAGCCGCCGCAATTGCCGGAGAAGTAGAAGCCCTTGATGTCGCCGCCGAGCGCGTTGACCTTCTCGGCGTCGGCCTCGATCTCGGCCCAGGTCTTCGGCCCCTTTTCCGGATCGAGCCCGGCCTGCTTGAACAGCTTCTTGTTCCAGATCAGCACCGAAGAATCGGCCGAGAACGGCAGGCCGTAGATGCGGCCCTTATAGGTGCCGGTCTTCACATGCGCCGGCGACAGGCTCGAAAAATAGGGCAAGGATTTCGCCCAGTCGGTGATGTCTTCCAGCTGGCCGGCGGCGGCGAAGGACGGCGTGTAGATCAGGTCGAGCGACAGCGCGTCGGGCGCGGTGCCGCCGGCGGCGGCCGCGCCATATTTCGGGATGATCTCGGCGTTCGGGATGATGTCGAGCTTGATCTGGTCCTTGTGCGCCTTGTTGAAGGCGTCGACGATGCGCGGCATGAAATTCGAGCCGTCGGCGCGCACCCAGATGTTGGCGGTCTCGGCGGACGCCGCCTGCAGGCCGCCGCCGATCACGGCTGCGGCCAAGGCCAGCTTGGCAAACATGGTTTTCACGGTATTCCTCCTCATGGTTCTCCTCCCAATTTGGCCGTTGCGCGACGGCCGTTCGTTCGATGCCTCAGCCGTCCGGCGGACGGCCGCATGACTGACGCACCACCAGCCGGCACGGCAGTTTCCTGATGCCCGGCGCGGCCGGCTGGCCGCCCACGAGCGAAAGCAGAGCGAGCCCGGCCTCGCGGCCGAGCGCTGAAAGGTTCATGTCGACCGAGGTCAGCGGCGGGCGCGTCGCCTCGGCCACGATCTCCCAATTGTCGAAGCCGATGACGCCGACATCGTCAGGCACGCGAATGCCGCGCTCGCGCAGCGCGTCGATGACGCCGCGGGCGATCTGGTCGTTGCCGCAAAAGACGGCATCCGGCCAGCCTTGCCTGCCCCGGCCGTTGCCGAACAGTTTCGCCACCGCATCGTGGCCCCAGGCTTCCGACCAGGCGCCGAGCAGCGGCTCGCCGACCGGCAGGCCGTGCGCCTCGAGCACCTCCCGGTAAGCCTCGGCCCGCGCATGCACCACGGTGAAGCCCGCCGGTCCGGTGACATGGGCGATGCGGCGGCGCCCGAGCCGCAAAAAATGCTCGACCGCGAGCCGCGCGCCGCCGGCGTCGTCGGAAACCAGGCCGACCGCGCCGGGATCCGGCTGGGTGAAGGCATAGACGACGGGAATGCGCAGATTGGAGAGATCGATCGGCAGATGGCGGTCGATGCGTTTTCCCGTGGCGATGATGCCGTCGACGCGCTTGTCGAGCATGGCCTCGACATGCAGCTGGCC
>NZ_RZSN01000296.1:0-4142 GCF_003997315.1 Mesorhizobium sp. M1A.F.Ca.IN.020.04.1.1 | reverse complement strand
GGGCCGGGTCGCGTCATTGGGCAGGCCCTGGTCGTCGGCATCCTTCGCCGCCTGGAAGCGGGCGATGAGGTCGCGCCGCCGGAGCGAGCGCACCTGGTTGTCGGTGGTGTCGAGCACGCGCTTCAACTGCGAGAACCAGTTCCAGTAGCCGGAGCCGGACGCTCGCCAGGGCGCGCCGGCATCGCTGACCAACAGCCAGCGGCAGCGCTTCAGCGCCGGCTCGATGCCGTGATTGTCATAGACGCCGCCATCGGTGAGCACGGCGCGGCCGGCCGGGACCGGCGGGCCGACGCTCGCGTCGAGCTTGTCGTTCTCCCACGCGAACTGAGTGAGGTCGAGCCTGAGCGGCGACAGAAACGGCGGGAAGGCGGACGACGCCGCGACCGCGGTCGCGACCGGCAGGTCCGCATGCTTGGCCATGCCGATCCGGTAATCGGCAATGTAGCGGTTGGACATGCGAAACAGCGAGCCGGTGCTGAGATTGCTCGAGCAGAACACGAACCACGGACGCCGGGTCAGGCTCTTCAGCGTCGGCACCTTGCCGTCGAACAGATGGCGCTCGTAGCAGGTGGCGACTTCGCGCGCCGCGCTCGAAAACGGGTTGAACACGCCCTTGAGGATCGACGGCGCGTCAAGGAAGACCTGCGAGAAAGCGAGGATTTTTTCGACGTAAAGCTCGCGGAAATTCGTGGCAACGCCGTCGGCAAAGCTGAGGCGCGGCCAGAGAACCGCAAGCAGCCCGGCGGCGATCGAGCCGCCCGAGACCGAACTGACCATGTCGATTTTCTGAAGCAGGCCGGCCTCGTTCAGCCGGCAGAGCACGCCGGCATGGAACAGCATGGCGCGATAGCCGCCGCCCGACAGGCAGAGGCCGAGCTCGTAATGCTCGACCTTGTCGTCAGCCGGTGACGATCCGGCTGGAATCGGCTCCATCGCGCCCCCCTTCTGCCTGTCCGTTCGGCATTCGAGCTCGGCTTTGCTCAATCCAGCCCAGCGCAGCCATTCTGGCAAGCGGGGGAAACGCGTAACGTCGCGGATTGGAAATCGGGTCGCGTGCCGGCCGCTCCGTCGCGGCCGGCTGCATAGACCCTGCGATCGATCTTTACTGACTGATCTCGGGCTCGACGAGCCTTGCCAGGTTCTTGAGCGACTCCTGCCAGCCGAGATAGCAGGCCTCGGCGGGGATGGCGTCCGGAATGCCGGCCTGGGTGATCTCCATCTCCGTGCCGACCGAGACTTTCTTCAACGTCACCGTCACCTGCATCTCGCCGGGCAGGTTGGGATCGTCGAACTTGTCGGTGTAGCGCACGAGCTCACCCGGAACGAGCTCGACATAGTCGCCGCCGAAAGCATGGCTTTCGCCCGTGGTGAAGTTGCGGAACGACATTTTGAAGTTGCCGCCGGCCTTTGCATCCAAGTGATGCACCGTGCAGGTGAAGCCGTTCGGCGGCAGCCATTTCGCCAGCGCGTCCGCCTCGATGAAAGCGCGATAGACTTTTTCAGGTTTGGTGGAAAGCACGCGGTGCAGGCGGACAGTGCTGGGCATTTCGTTACTCCTGTTGATTGCCGGTCTATGCTCCTATGACGAACGGTGATTGGCCAGTCCGACATCGATGGTGAAGTTTTTTGATCGCTGCTGCCGATCTCTCGATGGGGAGATTATCCGAACCGGTTGCCTTGCACGCCGCGCACGCCGGGCCTGAGCGCGAACAGGCCGCCTTCGAAGGGGTTGGCGTCGAGATGCTCGGCGCTCATGGTGAAGCGCGCCGAGGTGACGAACAGCGTGTCGAGGCCGGGGCCGCCGAAGGCGCAGCTCGTCGGCCAGCTGCAGGGCAATTCGGCGATCCGGTCCAGCTTGCCGTCGGGCGCGATGCGGGCGAGGCAGCTTCCGCCAACCACCCGGCAGTTCCAGATATAGCCCTCTGCGTCAAGGCAGGAGCCGTCCGGCAGGCCGCGCTCGAAGCCGGTGAAGAAGGGGAGCGCCCGGCCGAGCCGTCCCGCCTTCTTGTCCCAGTCATAGCTGTAGAGCGCGTTCTTCGTCGTGTCGGCGGTGACGAAGCGTCCGTCGGGCAGCCACACCATCGTGTTGGTGATGCCGAACCGGTCTTCGCTGAGCGGCGTCACATTGCCCTCCCGGCCGACCCGGTAGAGCCGACCTTCATCGCTGGCGATGGGCACCGGCGCGTCGTCCGGACCGATGTTGTTGGCCATCGTTCCAACCCAGAACGAACCGTCCGGCGCCACCACGCCCTCGTTGAGCCGCGTTCCCGGCCTGTCGTCCTCGATCATCGCGAGCGTCCGGAACGGCCCATCGAAGTCCCATAGCGCGATCTCCTTGCGCAACCCGACGATCGCGCCGCCGTCGTTGCGCAGGCCGACCGAGGTCACGAGATCGGGCGTCTGCCAGCTTTCATGCGCGCCGCTCAGCGGATCCAGCCGATGGATCCTGCGGCCGATGATGTCGACCCAAACCAGCCTTTCGCGGCGCTCGTCCCACACCAGGCTTTCGCCGACCACGTCGCGCGCATCGAAGATCAGGCCGGCTTGCTTCTCGTGCATGGGGCGCCTCGGGGCAGGGTGTCAGAAAATCAGCTTGACATATATCTTTAAGCCGAAATATGAGCAATTCAACATCAACCTGTCATACAGGTGCTGAGGAAACGCATGCAAGAGCAGACGGACCCACCGGATGAACCGAGTCCTGGCCTGGTCAGCACGGCGATTCAGGCGATAACCCAGCACATCCGCTCGGAAGGCCTGGCGCCCGGCGATCCGCTGCCCAGCGAGGCCGCCATGACGCGCCAGCTCAACGTTTCCCGAACGGTCGTGCGCGAGGCCTTCCGCTCGCTGTCGGCGATGCGGCTGATCGACATGAGCGCCGGGCGCCGCGCCACCGTCGCCAAGCTCGACACCGGCGCGATGTCGATGGTGATCGAGCACGGCATCACCACCCAGCAGATCAGCGTGCAGCAGGTCTATGACGTCAGGCGCACCATCGAGATGCGCACCGTGGCGCTGGCAGCACTGCGCCGCACCAACGCGGAAGCCGCGGCGATCGCCCAGTCGGCTCGGCTGATGCGCGAGAGTTGCAAGAACCCCGAGACCGTCATGGAGCATGACATCGCCTTCCACGAAGCGATCGCGGCGGCCTCGCACAATCCGGTCTTTTCGCTGATCGTCACCGCCTTCAGCGGCGTGACGCGGCGCACCTGGGTCATTGGCTGGCGAACCCGTTCCTCCGACGAGGACCAGCTCAAGATGATCAAGGGCCATGAGGACATCGCCGACGCCATCCTCAAGGGCGATCCGCGGCTTGCGGCCGAGCATATGGCCGAGCATTTCGACAAGAGCGTCAAGGCGCTCATCGACGCGGGGATAGCCTGATGAAGATCCGCGCCATCGAGACCGTCCGCATCGAGGAACGGCCCAACCTGCTCTGGGTCGAGGTTCATACCGACGAGGGCATCACCGGACTCGGCGAGACGTTTTATCTATCGCGCACCGTCGAGGAATATCTGCACGAATATGTGGCGCCCAGGGTGATCGGCCGCGATCCGCTGGAGATCGATCTTTTGGCCGCCGATCTCGTCGGCTATCTCGGCTTCCGCTCCAGCGGCGCCGAGGTGCGCGGCAACTCCGCCTTCGACATCGCGCTGTGGGACATTTTCGGCAAGGCCACCGGCCAGCCGGTCGCGCAGCTGCTCGGCGGTTTCAGCCGTCGCTCGATCCGCACCTACAACACCTGCGCCGGCACCGAGTATATCAAGGACGCCAAGGGCCAGACGACGGCCAATTACGGCATCGGCGCCGGGCGCGATTACGACGATCTCAACGCTTTCCTCACCCGCGCCGGCGAGCTGGCCGAGGAATTGCTCTCCGACGGCATCACCGCAATGAAGATCTGGCCGTTCGACCACGCGGCGGAGAAGACGCGCGGCAACGACATCTCGGCGGCCGACTTGAAGGCGGCGCTCGAGCCTTTTGAAAAGATTCGCAAAGCCGTCGGCGACAGGATCGACATCATGGTCGAGTTCCATTCGATGTGGCAGCTCTTGCCGGCGATGAGGATCGCCGAGGCGCTCAGGCCCTACGCCACCTATTGGCACGAGGACCCGATCCGCATGGACAGCCTCGGCGATTTG
>NZ_RZSN01000295.1:0-4237 GCF_003997315.1 Mesorhizobium sp. M1A.F.Ca.IN.020.04.1.1 | reverse complement strand
GGGCCGATCAGGCCCATGCCGGAGCCGGCGTCGAGCGAAAAGTCGATATCCTCCAGCAGGATGCGCCGTCCACCAGGCGCCGTCACCCCGACGGTTTCCACAGCGAGTGTCGCGTTTGGCGCCGGAAGCTCCATGCCGCCATCGTCGACCGGAAAGGCGGCAAACAGATCGACCAGCCTCTGCCAGCTCTGGCGCGCGCTGAGGAAGTGCTTCCAATACGCGGTGGCGAGCTCGATCGGCGCCAGCGCCCGCGATGTCAGGATTGAACTGGCGATGATGATGCCGGGCGTGGCCTGCTGGTAAATGACCAGATAGGCGCCGAGCGCCAGGACCATCGACTGCAGCATCATGCGCATGATGCGCGAAGCCGCACCCAATCCGCTCGTCAGGTCGCTCGCCTGCGCCTGCGCCTCGCGGAAGGCGTTGTCTGCTTGGCTCCAGCGCCCGGCCAGCCTCTCGCCCATGCCCATGGCGGCCAGCACTTCGGCGTTGCGGGCGCTCGCCTGCGCGATCGCGCCGCGCCTTGTGCCGAAGCCCGACATTGCCTTGGTCGGGGCGCGGACCAGGCGATCGGTGAGCCCCGTCAGCGCGATCAGCAGCAGCGCGCCGATGAGCGCCGCGACGCCGATCCAGGGATGGAAAAGAAAGCAGATCACAACATAGAGCGGCATCCATGGCAGATCGAACAGCGCACCCGGGCCGGGGCTGGAAAGGAAGCCGCTGACCTGGTCGAGATCGCGTAGCGCCTGCAGGCCTTCGCCGCGATCAGGCGTTCTGAGCGGCAGCCGCACGAGGCAGTTGAAGACGCGGCCGGCGATGAGCTCGTCGATGCCGGCGCCGATGCGTGTCAGCACGCGCGCACGGATCGCTTCGAGGACGCCCTGGAAGGCATAAAGCACGGCGACCAGAATGATCAGCGCCACCAGCGTCGGCACGCTGCGGCTAGGCAGAACGCGGTCATAGACCTGCAGCATGAACAGCGAACCGGACAGCATCAGCACGTTGATGAGGCCGCTGAGGCCGGCGACGGCCGCATACGGGCCGCCGAAGGAGGCGAGCGCCTTGCGAAGCTCGGAAGGTTTCAGGTCAGCTAAAGGCGAGCGTGTCAGATGGTTACCCCCGAAAAAACCGCGCCCGGCTTGAGGCGGGTTGGCGGGCCGCGATCGAGGCGCGGCCCGCGGTCAAGATCAGCCGACGAGTGCCGTCGTTTGATGGTCGGAATGGCCGGCAATCTGCGCCAGGATCTTGGTGATCGCGGACTGCGCCGCATCGGCCGCGTTGGCAAAGACCGGATTGTCGGCCGGCAGGTGGTCGTGCAGCCCCGCTGCCGCCCGTTCCACAGCCTGCTGGACATGGTCCGACGGATCCGGCGCGTTGTCCGGATTGGCGTGCGAGGCGTGACGGAACAAGAATTGGTCGCCGTCCAAGGCCACCGCATCATGCTTGGGCGCGTCGGTGGAGTCGGTGAGACCAGGCGTGCCCCGGTCGCCAATAGGATGCTTACCGAAGAAGTCGGCGAGCCAATTTTTGGTGCCGTTGCCCGTGTTCGATCCGCTGGTCTGCGCGGCCGGGGTGTGGCTTGAATCGGATCCTGAATCTTCTGCCGATGCCGTCGCCGCGAGCGTGCCCGATTTCATTGCCGGGTCGATCAGGTCGCGCTTGACGTTCTTGGTGCCGATTGTCGCCGTCTGCGTCGAAGTGGCGATATTGGCACCCGAAAAAGTGACGCTATAGGTGCCGGGCTTCAGCGCTAGATCATAGCCGCCGGCGGCCGAGGTCGTGGTCTTGAAGGTCTGGCCGGCTGAGTTTCTGGCGGTCACCGTGATGGTGCCCAGCCCTTCGCCCGGATCGTAGAAACGGTCGCCGTCCTTGTCGTCGAAAGCGACGCCGGTGAGGAAGAGATCCGTGCCGCTCTTGGCGAAATCCTCGGTGACGAAGGCGCTGCTGCGGCCCTTGTAGTCGCCGACCTCGAAGGCGAGCCCAACTTCACGGAAGTTGGAATTGAGGGTGTTGGCCCGGTGCCCGGGAGAATTCATCAGATTGGTGTGGAGAAGCTTGACCTCGTCGACATAGCCGGTCGGCGCGCGGGTCGTTGCCCAGGCGATGTTCTCGCCCGTGGCCCATGAGCCGCTCAGCGTATAGCCGGCATTCGTCATGCGCGTCGTCGGCGACGAACCTCCGGAACCGGTGTGGGAGAATGTGTCGGTGGCCAGCATCCACTTGTCGTGGCCCTCGGCGGCTTCGCTGAGATCGTTGTCGAAGGCCAGGGGCTGGGCGCCGGTCTTGGCGCGCTCAGCATTGATGAGCTCGAGCAGATACTGCTCGTTGGCACTGTGCTGCGGCATCGGATATCCCCGTTGATACTGTTTGGTGAGCCCCCTGATCTCCGTCACCCGCCTTTCCGGCTATGGAGCAAATATGTTCATCATGCGGCGCTAAAGTAACAAATCGGAATATACGCACATATATCGTGTGCGTATCGCACCAGAAGCAATGTCGGACGGTTTGCCGATCGGTGGATGGAAGCTGATTTCGGCGGACTTGCCTAGGCGATGATCCTGAAGTCGATAGGTGCACTATCGTCCGTGCGTTCTTCGACCTCGACCCTGATGACCGTCGCGCCCCTAGGCCCCCGCCACAGCCGATCGACCATCGAGTCGATCGCTGCGTCGGCGCCGGCGATGAGCGCCGTGACCGAACCGTCGTGCTCGTTTCGCACCCAGCCCGTCAGTCCGAGGCGCACGGCTTCGTCCCGCGCCCAAACCCGGTAGCTGACCCCTTGCACCTTGCCGGAGATGCGCGCCCGAACGGTTCTCTTCTGCTCGACCATGCTCGTCTCCGCCTTCGAAGCCTTACGGAATCCGGCTCGGCGCCGCGCAAACGCAACGGCTGTGGATCGCCGTTAGTTCCCCCGCGCCGTCGCCAGCGCGCCAGGCAATTCCTCGGCGAAGATGTCGAGCTCATGGTCGAGGCCGACGCTGACCCGGATGCAGCGGTCGAGCCGCGGCGCCATCGGCTTGCGGATGAAGACGTCGCGCGAGAGCAGCGCCTGCATCACCTTCAGCGCGAAGGCGCCGTCGCGGCCGCAGTCTATGGTGACGAAATTGGTCGCCGAGGGCAGCGGCTTCAGCCCGTTTTCCTCGGCGATGGCCGCAATGCGCCGGCGCCCCGCGGCCACGCGCGCCACCACCGAATTCAGATAGTCCTGATCGGCCATCGCCTCGAGCCCGGCGATCTGCGCCATGCGGCTGACGCCGTAATGGTTGCGGATCTTTTCGAAGTCGCGGATCACTTCCCGTTCGGCCACCGCATAGCCGCAGCGGATGCCGGCAAGCCCATACGCCTTGGAGAAGGTGCGCATGCGCACGACGTTCGGCCGCGCGACGTCGATCGGCGGCAGCGCCGATGCCGGTCCGAGCTCGCCATAGGCCTCGTCCAGCACCAGCATGGTGGTTTCCGGCAGGGCCTCGATGAAGCCGACGACGTCCGGCGCCTCCCACCAGCTTCCCATCGGATTGTCCGGATTGGAGAGATAGACGAGCGGCGCTCGTTCCCGGGCGACAGCGGCAAGCAGTCCGTCGAGGTCCTCCTTGTCGTCGGCGTAGGGAACCGTCACCAGCCGGCCGCCGACGCCGGCGATGTGGAAGTTGAAGGTGGGATAGGCGCCAAGCGAGGTCACCACCGCGTCGCCCGGCGCGACATACATGCGCGCCACAAGGCCGAGCAGTCCGTCAATGCCTTCGCCGACCACCACGTTCTCGACGCCGACATTGTGATGCGCGGCCGCCGCGACTTTGAGGTCGAAATTGTCGGGGTCGCAATACATCCACTGGTCGCGCGCGACGCTCTCCATGCGGGCAATCACGCGCGGCGAGGGCCCAAAGCTGCTTTCATTGGCGCCGATGCGGGCGCGGAAAGGCCGCCCGCGCTCGCGCTCCTGCGCCTCCGGCCCGACGAACGGCACCGTGGTGGGAAGCGTGCCGACGATCGGCGTAAGGGAAGGGCGCTGGCGCATGGCAAAGGCTCGGTTGAGAGGAGGCTTCTTGCTAGCTTGAGCGAGGGGTGGGTGCAAGCTGCGCGAGAAACAACGAAGACGCACCATAGCCGGACTAGGCTGAATCGACATTCAGCGCATCCATAACATAGCTGCGGCGAGATGGATGAAGGCGAGGAAGTGGCCGGCGCGACGATCGAAGCGTGTGGCGAAGCGTCTGAAATGCTTGAGCTTGTTGAAGCA
>NZ_RZSN01000294.1:0-4257 GCF_003997315.1 Mesorhizobium sp. M1A.F.Ca.IN.020.04.1.1 | reverse complement strand
CAACGGGGAAGATCGACGCAAGGTCTTCTTCCACGTCTATCTCGAATTCGGCCGCGAGGGCCGAAAGCTGCAATCCGAAGGTTGCCCGCAACTCCCCTAACGCCACGAAATAACCGGGCGTCAACGCGCGCTCGCCGTGAGCGTGCCACCGGGCCGGTGATCCGTGGTCGAAGTCGTTGCGAAGGCGATAAGCGATGTTTCGGTAATCAGGCGGCTCATTCTCCAGAAAGCGCCGGCAGGCGGCGCGCAGATGCCGGACGCGCCGTGCGGCTGGCGAGTTCTCGGGAAGGTCGTTCAAGATTTGCGTAAGCTCACTGCGCATCTGAATCAAGGATTGGTCAACTTGGCCCGGAACCTCGAAATGCATCGGCACATAGAGCACGCGCCGGTTCTCCAAGAAATTGAGCAGCCGCAAGATCACCGTCCGTTGCGCGACTGGCGGATTCCAGCTTGCGCTAATACTAAGGAACCCAATGCCGGTGAGCCTGCTTCGAATGGCGTCGAAGCCGCGTCGAACGATTGTCATTACCCCACCCTCGTCCACGGCGAGCCTTCAGAATGACGCCTCGGATCGTTTAATGATTTCTTCAATTGCCGCGCGAAAGACAGACAAAAAGACGGGCGCGTTTTTCTCATAGGCGACGAAATATTCGTCCACGCTTTGAAGTAACAGAGCTGCCCCTTGCTTTTTCTCGAACAGCTCCTTGTTCAACATTAGATCCAGCTTATGCATTTCTGCCATTTCGAACGGATGCCCATCAACCGCATAACCTCCACTATGGAATCTGAGACAGGTGAAGAATGTAGGCTCCATAAGGGTATGGGTACTCGCCGCTGGCTTCTTACTTCGTATAAAAGCGATTCCATCCTGATAGTTGTGAATGTGCTGACGAAGCATCTCAACTGCCTGACTTGGCGATTTTCCGCCGCTCAACGCCATCTCTGCCACTATGACCTCTAGCGGCTTTTCTTTGGGCCTTCTGTTGAACGGCCAGACGGTCATTGTGCACCACTCGTATTTCTTACATTGTCGCCATCCACCCTACCGCGCTGCCCCAGTTAGGCAAGCCTCGCTGGTTCGCGAGGATCGGCGCGCCGGGTGTAAATCACCACAACCATCTCATGAGATTCGTTGACGCATCGGCGAGGCTGCGGTGTCGCGAGACGGGCGACGATAGAGCCGCGACCTTCGCCGGTTGGCGCTATGCCCGCAAGAGAACGGGCGGGCAGATGATACCCGCCCGCCCGTGTCTTTGGTCAGCAAAGGGATCGGCGCGCCTATCGCGCGGGTTTACGCGGCCTCTTGAAGCGAAGCGGAATCCTCGCGGCAAGTGTCCGGCACGATGAAGCCGACTTCAGCCAGGGCGATGATGGCGGCGTTCCGGGGATCGTGATCGCCGCGAGCTTCAATCAACGCGTCCACAAGCGCGGTCCACTGGTCGTGCGGGAGGTAATGCGAGGTCATGATATTTCCTGTGTGAGGGTTGCCCGTGCTGCCGAAGCAGCGGGTGAAGACTCGCACGGCGGAATCATGCCGTGCAACGGTCATCATTTCGGGCCTTCCTCTTTCCACACTGGTACCCGATTGATCTTGATCGCCACCAGGCGGCGGATGCAAAGCCCTACGGCCTCGCGGCCGGTCGGCACGAACGACGACACGTCGAGCAAACCGTGATCGCGGCCATTCTCGCATTTCATGCTGTAGGCGAGGGAATCGACGTCGACGTCGCCGAAGATCTGGATCAGGTCGGAAGGCGCGTAATTGTGCTGTCGCTTGCAATAGGCGCAGCGCACACGAACCAGGCGCATGGTGTCGTTCAGTTTCGACAGCGGATAGTCGCGTCGCTTCGGGCCGTAGGTCTCGGGCATGAGAACAAAAAAGGAGTGAATTCCTGTTCCGTCAAGGGGTCACTTGACTCTTTTGTTCTCATTTCGTTCACTGTGGAAAAACGGAGACATTCCCGATGAAACCCATCATTGGCGACCGGATCGAGCAAGCGGACATCTATGCAACTGTGGAGCGCGAAAGGCCCCAAATTCATCGCTGCGTCAGCAAGATGGCAAAGCAGATGCGCGGCCTATCCGATGTGAGCCAGAAGCAGGCCATCGCAGAACTTACGGCAAGCTGGATTTTGGCGATCTACCCGAAAGACCTGGACTTGGCGCTTTCGCTCTCGGAGGCAATGCGTCACCAGACCGATATCTATCTGCGCGAAAGCAAAACGGCCAGCGCCCAGCACTAATGACCAGAAGAAGCCGAGGTCGGCCGACACCGACGGTCGTAGATCGAGAATGGCCGCATCAGATTGCGCTGCCGGACGATCTCTGCACTGCGCACAATTTTACACTGATCCGCGAGTTTTGCGGCAAGCACGGGCTCGACCATTGGACGCGCCAAGTGCAAGCGATCTGGCAGAACGGCAAGTACGAGGAATGGCGCCTGCATTGCTTTCGCGATCTCGCCGCGGCGGAGGCTTTTCGCGCGTACTTTGGCGGCATAGTCTTCGTGCCGGCGAGAGATCGTGAAGGGGGCCGTGCGCTCGGCGCTTGGCGCCGCGAGGACGAATATAGGCGGATTTTAGATCAGGGGCCGCTGAGCGTGCCCGAAGCCCTGCGGAGCTAGCTATGTGCAACCTCTACAATCTCACCACTAGCCAGGAAGCCATCCGGCAGTGGACGAAGGCGCTGCGCGACATCCTGGGTAATCTGGAACCGTCGGTCGACATCTATCCGAACATGCCTGGCGCCGTCGTCCGCAACGCTCCGGATGGGCAGAGGGAGCTTGCCAGGCTGCTTTGGGGCATGCCGACACCAGCGGAGCGCGTGAAGGGCAAGGCCGATTACGGCACCACAAACATCCGCAACCCACAATATGCCCACTGGCAGCAATACGTCGGCGTCGAAAACCGGTGCGTCGTGCCGGTCACCTGCTTTGCCGAACCGTCACCGACGCCGAACGACAAGGATCCGGACACCGGTATCCAACGCAATTGTTGGTTCGCGCTGAATGAGGATCGGCCACTCTTTTTCTTTGCCGGCCTCTGGACTCGATGGCAGGGCATTCGCAGGGTCAAGGATGGACCCGGTGATTTCGAGCTATATGGATTCATGACCACGAAGCCGAACGCCGTAATCGCGCCGATTCACGAAAAGGCGATGCCGGTCATACTGACCGCACACGAACAGATCGAGACCTGGCTCACCGCACCGTGGTCGGAAGCCAAGAACCTACAGCGCACCGCGCCCGACGATGCGCTGGTGATCGTCGACAAACCTGCAACCCAGATCAAATTCCCACAGCAGGCGCCGGCGCAAGCATCCTTGTTCTAGGGAGACCGCCCATGGATCACATCGTCGCGCTGGACAGCCGCCGGGAGGCCGCTCTGCAGAAGGTCGCCGACAAATTTGTTGCCCTGCACAAGGGAGACGCGATGAAGGCGCTGAAGGAGATGATCGTGCTCAACGGGCATCTTCAGGATGAACTCGAAGCAATGAAAGGGGAGCGGCGCGGCCGACGCTACTCATGAGCGACGAGCCCTCTCGCCCGGGCGAAACTGTGCAACTGCGGGAGCGCGGCCCACTCGGTCATGTTTGCGAGCATCAGGGCTGCGCGAAAGATGCTGGCTGGGGCTTCGCTCGCCCAAGGCAGCCCTCGCACGGGTTCTGTTTTGAGCACCGTGGGGAGGGGGAGCGCTACCTGTAGCGGAGAGGTAAGATGACACGTCACGCCATTGCAAACGATCTAGAAGGTGCAGCCGACCAGATTGCGGAGATGTCACGAGCCGACCTTCAGGTGATGCTCCGAAGGGCTGCGCTGATGCTCAGGAACGTCACGGGCCTTGTGCTCGAGCCGAAGGTCGAGGATTCCCTGTCAGGTGTGGCGGAAGAGATGGGGGTTTCGAAGGCCGATCTTGTCAGGACCATCGTCAGCGACTGGCTGATGGCCAATGCCTATCTGCCGGTGCCGTACGCGCTTGACGAGGAGAGCTCGGTCGAGGGGAGCACATGATCAATTTGCCGAAGCATCAACGCGAATACGCTGACCGGGAAATCGATTGTCAGGAAAAAATGGACGCCTAGAACCAAGTATTGCCCGCAATTGAGACTTCTCTAGACCTCCGTCGCATTTGGGAGCATTTTCTCCCGCGGGGGGAAAGGGCTTGGACAAGTCTCGCTACGACAACCGATCAGAGCAGTGGCGCAAGCGCACCGGCGCCAAACGCTCACGCGCCCTGCGGTGGGCGAGCGTGCCACGAC
>NZ_RZSN01000293.1:0-4319 GCF_003997315.1 Mesorhizobium sp. M1A.F.Ca.IN.020.04.1.1 | reverse complement strand
AGGTGAGGTCGCGCAATTGGCTGTCGTCGGCCACGAAGACCAGTATGCCGGTGAGCGCCATGGCAAGGGCGGCGATCGCCAGGCCGGCGAGCAGCATCGTGGCGACTGACGTCCGGCCGTGGCGCGTCGCAATGGCATAGAGCAGCAGCGTCACCGCCAGGCCGCCGAGGAAGGCTGCCAGCGGCAGGGCGAGCGTGCCAAGGGCGAGCGTGACAGGCGCAAGCCAGGTTGTGCCGAGCACGATGATTGCCACCGCGCCAAGGCTCGAGCCGGCCGAGACGCCGATCAGGCCGGGATCGGCGAGCGGGTTGCGGAACAGTCCTTGCATCACCGCGCCGGAGACGGCGAGCGCGGCGCCGATCAGCACGCCGAGCAGCACGCGCGGCATGCGGATGTCATAGACGATCAGCCGGTGGCGCGCGGCGAGCGCCGTATCGGCCGGCACGCCTCCGGTCAGCCAGTCGCGGATGACGCGAACGGCGGACGCGTCCGAAGCGCCCGAGGTCAGCGACAGGAATATGGACAGCGCAAGCGCGACAGACAAAAGCAGGATGACGATCCTTGCCCGCGCCGAGCGGTCGCCATCGGATGCCCTCACCCTGCCCGCCGGCCCCGCAATCGACTGTTCAGCCATCACCGCTCAGTCCGTGACCTGATTGCCGTAAAGCGAGACGGCGAGGTCGTGGATGGCCGCGGCCGTGCGCGGCCCGAAGCCCAGCAGGTAGCCGCCATCCATGCTGATCAGCTTGCGGGCAGCTCCCGCGGGCGTCGAAGCGATCGATGGATTGGCGAACAGCTCATCTTCCGAGATCGGTGGACCGGCGTTTTTCATGGTCAGGAGCACATCCGGCCTTGCGGTGACGATCGCCTCGTCGGACAGCTGCTTGTAGCCCGAAAAACCCTCGACCGCGTTGACGGCGCCGGCAAGCCTGATGATGCCGTCGCCGGCCGTATCGCTGCCCGCGGCCAGGATCTTGCCGCCCTGCATCGACAGCACGAACAGCACGCGCTTGCGCTCCTTGATCGCGGCCGTCTGCTTTTCGGCCGACTTCAGCTTCGCGTCCGTCTCCGCAGCGAGCTGCTCCGCCTTAGCCTCGACCCCCAGCGCCCTCCCGACGGTGCGGATCTTTTCGAGGATGCCTTCATGGCTGTAGCGCTCTGGCACCTCGATAAAGGGCACGCTCGATTTCTTCAACACGTCGACGGTTTCCTTCGGGCCGCTGCCATGCAGGGCTAGAATCCCCGATGGATTGACCGACAGAACGCCCTCCGGCGACAGCGCGCGCATATAGCCAACATCAGGCAATTTCTGCGCGGCTTGCGGGAAAGAGCTGGTCGAATCACGGGCGACGAGATGACCTTCCTCGCCGAGCGCATAGACGATCTCGGTGATCGAGCCGCCGATGGAGGCAATCCGCGAGGTGTCGGAGAAGACGGCCCTACCTTCATCGGCTCCGGCAGGCAGAGCGGCGGCGGCAAGCAGAACGCCGATCAGCGGCGCAAGCGTAGAGCGGAAACGGTGAACGACACGCATCGAGTCTCGCTTCATGCAGCGGTCGGGCTGGGGATACGGGGCAGGTTCTCGGCCAGGAAGCGCCAGTCTTCGCGCTCGCCCTCGCCTTCATGGCGCTTGCCGAAGAACTGGATGATCATGCCCCCCTTCGCGTCATAAGCCTCGAGCGACGTGACATGGCCATCCTTGGTCGGTTTGCGCACCGCCCAGACTTCATGGATGTGATCGGTCCTCAGATGCAGGTGGAAGGTCTCGTCGAGCACGTTGATCCACGGTCCCATCGGCTTGACCGACGTGATCGGGCCGGAGTGGATCTGGATGCAGCCGCGGTTGCCGACGAAGCACATGATCGGCATCTCGCCTTCCGCCGCGTGGTGGAACATGGCGCTGACGGCATCATTGTCGAGCAGCCATGCATAGTCCTGGCCCACCATGCGCACCGCCTCACGGCGGCTGAGCTTCAGCGTCTTCAGCATGCCGAAGAACTGATGCACGTCGGTCATCCGGCTCCAGCGGTCGCGGAGGTCGTCGATGCTGGCTACCGAGGCTTGCACCTCCACTTCGTCCTCCGGCGCGCTTGAGGCGATTGCGATCGTCGGCTCCTGGTTCGACGATTCAAGGCTCGCCATCAGCTTCTGGTAAGCATAGAGGTTCGAGGCTGCCCGCAGATGCACCTTGTGAACGGCCTCGCCGGCCGCATCGAAGAACTGCAGGCTGCGGCGGATCTCGCCCCCGTCGCGTTTCTCGACGGCAAAGCCATGTGCCCACACTTTCGGGAAGATGCGCAGGTCGATGTTCTCGCCGAGCACCATGGCGTTGTGATTGCCAGTGACGACCTTGTCGTAGACGCCGATCTTTTCGTGCACGGCGCTTTCGTTGCGGGTCAGCGCCATCACTTCGCCGACCGCTTCGAGGCCGCTCAGCAAGTCATTGACGCGCGGCTCGACGCGCACGGCGCCATGGCCGCAATGTGCCGCGACCAGCTCTGCTTCCGAAATGCCGAGTTGGGCCGCCAAATCGCGCTCGCGCATCTTCGGATTGTCTTCCCGCGAACCCCGGATCTCGTCCGGCGACGGCTTCACGCGTTGGTCCATATCGTCCACCTGCCCACTTTTTGTCTGCCCTGTTCGTCTGCCGATCGTGCTTACTTGTTGAGGATCAGCTTGCCCTGGCGGGTGATCTTCAGACGGTAGAGAGCACCATGATGTTCGATGCCGATCTCATGCTCGCCCTGGAACAGCGCGTTGCTGGAGAGCGTGCGCACTGACATCGCCACGCGGTCAAAACGCGCGGGCACGTCGTCGGAGCGGCGGCCGCGGTAGCGAAAGTCGCTTGGATTATGGCTGTTCATCTCATTCGGTCCCTTTTTCCTGTGCCGGCCACCGGGCCGGTCGCCTCGTCAAATGCCGATTAAATTCTTGACTCGATTTCTCATGTTTAATAGTCGTGCATTACCGGACTAAATGAGTCAACATTTAAGACGCCGGACGCGATCAAAAATGCGAGCGAGCCCCGCGCCAGCCAGCATCGAGCCTGAGAATTTGGAGTTGGGGCATGGGGTTGGTGAATTGGGGACGGCCGACAGATCGGCCGATGGCGAAGGAAATGGCGGCCTTGCTGGCTGGCGCGGCGGCAATCGCGCTCTGTATGCCGGCGGCCAAAGCGCAACAGGCCACCCAGCCGGCGGCTGACCAGCAGAGCGACCAGACAAAGAAGACTGACCAGAAAAGTGCAGGCGACTCGACGCTGCTCGACAAGATCCTCGTCATTAGCCGCACCGGCGAGACGGCGATCCAGTCGCTGGCCTCGGCCAGCCATGTCGACAAGGAACAGCTTGAGCGCCGCATGGCGACGACGCCGAACGAGATGCTGCTTGGCGTGCCGGGAGTTGCAGTGCAGGCCGACGCGCGACGCGTCAGCTCCAGCATCAACATCCGCGGCCTGCAGGATTTCGGCCGCGTGGCGGTGATCGTCGACGGCGCCAGGCAGGATTTCCAGCGCTCCGACCACGGCACGCAGTCGACCTTCTATGTCGATCCCGAGCTCATCAAATCCGTCGACGTGATCCGCGGCCCGGTCGCCAACACCTATGGCTCCGGCGCCATCGGCGGAGTGGTGTTCTTCGAAACCAAGGACGCCGGAGATTTCCTCAAGCCGGAAGAGACCTGGGCTGGATCGCTGACTGGTCGCTATGAAACGAATGGCAAGGGCTGGACCACCAGCGCTAGCGGCGCCTATCGCTTCAACGAGAACTGGGACGTTTTGGGCAACATCGTCTACCGCGACTACGGCGACTACAAGAACGGTGGCGGCGACACCGTTGCCGGCACCGGCTTCGACGTGCTGAGCGGCCTGCTCAAGACCACCATTCGCCCGACCGAGAACAGCGAGTTGAAGCTCGGCTGGGTCGGCTCGAAGGACGGGTGGACGGAGACCAGTGGCGGCGTTCCGGCCAACGATGTCGACCTGAAATCGAATACCTTCACCGCCCGCTACAACATCACCGACGATGCCAAAAGCTGGCTCGATCTCCACATCAACGCCTCTTACAACAAGACGCTTCTCGATCTGACGACGCTCGTCCCGCAGAACCGTTTCGATCCGACGACCGGCCTGCCCGTGGTGCTGCCCGCCGGGTCGCTCTCGACTTTCGATGTCGGGACGACCGGCATCGACATATGGAACACGTCGCGATTCGAGACCGCCGGCATTGCGCATGAGTTGACTTACGGCGGTGACTGGGTCGGCGACGACGTCGAAACCGGGGGCACAGCCGGCGGCGACAGCTTCTACACGCCGTCAGGTA
>NZ_RZSN01000292.1:0-4325 GCF_003997315.1 Mesorhizobium sp. M1A.F.Ca.IN.020.04.1.1 | reverse complement strand
GCTCAAGACAATGGTATTCGTATCGGCCATTCTTGGCGACCTTTCACACCCCCACCCTTTCTGCCCAACATGCCTGAAGCCCGAATGGCTCGCGGCCAAAAGAGCCCAGGTTAGCGGTATGGAGCAAATCACAAAATTTAAAAAAAGTGTCTCAAAATGTAACAATATATCTCTCGCGGGAATTGGGTGGCGCGGCGATTTCAGCGCGGATTCTCTTCAGTGGTCTCAACGCGGCTTTCGACCCCTTGCCACCTCGAGACCCACCGGCCTCGCAGGAGCAGTTCCATGAGCGGAGACGGTGCGCACGAGTTCCATCGTTGCAAATCATCGAAATCCGGACGATTGGCGAGACGATCAAATTCGTCCGTGAGTTATGGGGCAAGAACGCACGCCGGGATGTCGAGCGCCCGGTAATGAACTGACCGATATTTGCGTCAGCTCGACATCACGCTCTCTCAATATGAAGTGGAAGTCCGTGCTCTGGTCGCGGCGAGCTGTGGGGCAGGTCCCTCGACAATATCGGCCCGACCTCCTATATGCTTCGCGCAAAAGCACGGAGAAAGGGTGTGTCCCGAGAGCGTGACGTGCTTATGTGGCGCGAAGCCGGGAAACTTGCGTTATCTGGCGACTATGAAGGATGGCTTGCCATCGAATGGGAGCTTCGTAGCAGAGGATTCTCACGCGCCAAGCTGTTGTTCGATAACGACCGGGTCCGAAAAAAATTGGATGAGATCTGCAAGAGGGCACAGGAGCAACGCGCCGACCCCAAACAGACCTAAAGACCAGAAACACCCCGCCTTTCCAGAACCCAGCCAACCTTTCTCTCTTTCCGATGAGTTGCATTTCTCCACGCCAGGTTTCTCGCCAGGCAGGCGAAAGCGCCGGCCTAAACCTTTTCCGCCGACAGACGTTGTTTGTTCCAGACGGACCGAGCGACCGGCAGCGGAGAGGATCACCCGATGTATTTCATGGCACTGGCCACCGACTACGACGGCACGCTGGCGCATGACGGACTGGTCACCGCCAGCACGCTGTCGGCGCTGAAGAAGCTGAAGAAGTCCGGCCGCAAGCTCATCCTGGTCACCGGCCGCGAACTGCCCGATCTCAAAGAGGTGTTTCCGGAGGTCGGGCTATTCGACAAGGTGGTGGCCGAAAACGGCGCGCTGATCTACACGCCGGCGAGCGAAGAAGAGCAAACAATCTCGCCCTCGCCTTCCGCCGATTTCGTCGACAGACTGAAGAAGCGCGGCGTCAAGCCGCTCTCGGTCGGCCGCTCGATCGTTGCCACCTGGGAGCCGCACCAGGCCACCGTGCTCGACGTCATCAAGGAGCTCGGCCTTGAGCTGGAGATCATCTTCAACAAGGGCGCGGTGATGATCCTGCCCTCAGGCATCAACAAGGCCACCGGACTGGCGGCTGCGCTCAAGGACCTCAGATTGTCGCCGCATAATGTGGTGGGCATCGGCGATGCCGAGAACGACCACGCCTTCCTCAGGGCTTCGGGTTGCAGCATCGCCGTCGCCAACGCATTGCCCGCCGTGAAGGAAACCGCCGACCTCGTCACGAGGGAGGCGCGCGGCAAGGGTGTCGAAGAACTGATCGGCAAGCTGATAAAGCAGGATCATCTGATAGCTCGCAAGCGCTTGCGCGGCGTCCTGCTGGGAACTGCCAACGGCAAGAAGGTCTATCTGTCGCCCGTCGAGACCGTTCTGATCGCCGGAAGCTCCGGTATCGGCAAGTCGACATTGGCCACAGCGCTCACCGAGCGGCTTGCCGAACAGGGATTGCAGTTCTGCATTTTCGATCCCGAGGGCGACTATGACGGACTGGAGGGCGCCGTTCCGCTAGGTGATGGCTCGACTACACCCAGCAAGGAGCAATTGCTGGAGCTGATCGAAAAGCCTGGCACCAATATCGTGGTCAACGGGCTGGCGCTGAAGGTCGACGAGCGGCCCGACTTCTTTGCCGAATTGCTGCCAGGCCTCGGCAGCGTCCGCTACCGCACGGCAAGGCCGCATTGGCTGATCATTGACGAGGCGCATCACCTTCTGCCCAAGCGCCGCGAGGACACGCGCGCGGTGTTGTCGCTCGAGCTGCCGGGCACGGTGCTGATCACCGTGCATCCGGAAGCGCTCTCGACCGGGGTCCTGCGCCTGGTGACGGCGGTCATCGCGCTCGGTCCGAAGGCGAAGGGCGTGATCAAGACCTTCTGCAAGGAGGCCGGGCTGGAGGCGCCCAAGAGCATTCCTTCGCCGAAGGGTGACCGGGTCCTGCTGTGGCGGCCGCAGGACGGCAAGAAGCCGTTCACGGTCAAGGCGATCGAACCCGACCAATCGCTGAAGCGGCACAGCCGCAAATATGCCGAAGGCGAGCTGGACGAGGCCGGCAGTTTCTATTTCACGGGGCCAGAAAAGGCGATGAACCTCAGAGCCCACAATCTGATCATTTTCGCCCAAATGGCGGAAGGCATCGACGACAAGACCTGGGAATATCACCTGCGCGCCGGCGACTATTCCAAATGGTTCCGCCAACAGATCAGGGACAAGGAACTCGCCCGCGAGACGGCAGAGGCCGAGAAGGACAAGCGTCTATCGCCCGAGGAGAGCCGCAAGCGCGTGCTGGAGGCCGTGCGCCGGCGCTACACGGCGCCAGCCACGGCACCGGAGAGGTAACTCAGTCGGTTCCGGACGCCAAGCCGCCCTCAACTCGCCTCGCGCATCGCCTCAGCCGCCTGCAGGTCGACCGAGACCAGCTGGCTGACGCCCTGCTCGGCCATGGTGACGCCGAACAGGCGGTCCATGCGCGCCATGGTGATCGGGTTGTGGGTGATGATGACGAAGCGCGTCTCGGTGGTCTTCGACATCTCGTCCATCAGATTGCAGAAGCGCTCGACATTGTGGTCGTCGAGCGGGGCGTCGACCTCGTCGAGCACGCAGATCGGCGCCGGATTGGTAAGGAAGACGGCAAAAATCAGCGACATGGCGGTGAGCGCCTGCTCGCCGCCGGAGAGCAGCGTCATGGTCTGCGGCTTCTTGCCCGGCGGGCGGGCGAGGATTTCGAGGCCGGCTTCCAGCGGATCTTCGGACTCGATCAGCTGCAATTCGGCCGTGCCGCCGCCGAAAAGATGCGAGAACAGGCGCTGGAAGTGGCCGTTGACCACCTCAAAGGCCGACAGCAGGCGTTCGCGGCCCTCGCGGTTGAGGCTCTGGATCGCTTGGCGCAGTTTTCTGATCGCCTCGATGATGTCCTCGCGCTCGGACACGATGATTTCCAGGCGGTCCGACAGCTCCCTCTGTTCTTCCTCGGCGCGCAGATTGACGGCCCCTAGCCGCTCGCGCTCGATCTTCAGCCGGTCGAGCTGGCGCTCGACCTCGGCCATGTCCGGCATCGGGTCGTCGGTCTCTAGCCCGGTATGCTTGATGACGAGATGCGGCGGCGTGTTCAACGCTTCCTGGATGCGAGCCTCGACCTCGGCGCGGCGTTCGTCGGCCGCGGTCAGCCGCTCCTCGGCGCGGACGCGGGTCTCGCGCGCTTCGGCAAGCGACTGGATCGCCGCGGTCGCCGCCTTGTCGAGCTCGGCTTGCTTGGTCTCCGCTTCCTGCAGGCGATCGCCGGCGGCCTGGCGCAGCGCCTCGGCCTCGGAAAGCTGACTCAACAGCGCACGGCGCTTGGCGTCGATCTCGTCGGGCGCGTCGGCCAGCCGCTCGCGCTCAGCTTCGGCCTCAGCCTTGCGCTCGCCAAGCGCGGCGATCTGCGTCGAGGCGTTTTCGGCCCGCTCCAGCCAGTTCTTGCGCTCGGTGCCGATCGCGTCGAGCCGGCGCATGCGCGCTTCGGCCTCGCGCCGTAGGCCGTCATGCACGGCGCGCGTATCGGCAAGCGTGGCGCGGTCGCGAGCTACACTGGCGGAGGCCTGCTCGAGCTGGAGCTGCAGGTCGCCGAGATCGGGCGCGTCCCTGAGCATCTCCTCGGCTTCGAGGAAAGCGGCTTGCGTCTCTTCATGGCTGTCGACGATGCGCGCGCGGGCGTCATCCAAGGCAGCACGGCGGCTCGCCAGCTCGCCGCCGGCCTTCTCGGCCTCGGCCAGCGCGTTACGGGCGGCGTCCAGTGCGTGCTGGGCATCGCGGCCGGCCTGACGCGCGTTGCGCTCGGCCTCGCTCGCCTGGCGCATCGCCTGCTCGGCGCGCGCCAGCGCCTCCTCGGCCTCGCGCACGACGCGGGTCGCCTGCACGGCCTCGGCATCGAGCTCCGCCAGGCGGTTCTTCTGCGCCAACCGCTGCGCCGCAGCGGTCGGCGCATCGGCGCTGGCCGTCAAGCCGTCCCAGCGC
>NZ_RZSN01000291.1:0-4331 GCF_003997315.1 Mesorhizobium sp. M1A.F.Ca.IN.020.04.1.1 | reverse complement strand
CCCGCACACTGAACTCCGAGTTCGAAGCAAGCCTCAGCGGCATCGAGCGGACGCTGGCCGAGCGCGGCCAGGCGCTGATCAGCGAGTTCCAGACCCGCGCCGAAGCACTCGACACCGGCACCCAGAAGCTCAATGCCGCGCTCGAAGCGCGTGCCCGCCAGATCAACGAAACTCTGGTCGAACGTGCGCGCGAGATCGCCAACACCTTCGCCGAGAGCAAGGACCAGCTGTCGTCGATGATCGATCAGGGCAAGACCCAGATCGGTGCCGACATGGCCGACATCATCTCGTCGACCTCTTCCATGCTCGAAGCCCGCGCCACGGATTTCGCCGGACGCATGGAGGCGGCCCGCCATGTCGTGTCGCGCGCCTTCGACTCCGACATCCAGCGCCTCGCCGATGCTCGCGCCGGCATTGACGAAGCCATCGAAGACCACAGCCGGAAGCTCTCCGACAGCAGCAACCGTATGGCCGCCGCCATGCAGGAGGACCTCGCGAAATTCGCCGAGAGTCGCGCCGGCATCGATGAGGCCGTGGCCAGTCAGGTCCAAAAACTGGCCGAGGGCCGCAGCCTTATCTCTCGCGCGCTGGAAGAGGACCTGCGCAAGGTCAACGAGTCCCACGCGGCCATCGACGCCTCGCTCGGCGCCCATCTTGAGCAACTCCAAGAGAGTCGCAACCGCCTCTCCCAGGCGCTGAACGAAGACTCCGGCAAACTCGTGCAAGCCCGCACCATAATTGACGAAATGGTCGCTGGACATGTCGGCAAGCTGGCCGAGGGCCGCAACATTCTGGCGCGCGCGCTGGAAGCCGATCTCGGCAAACTGGCGGACAGCCGCGCCTCGATCGACGGCCTGGTCGCCGGCCAGGTCGAGAAGATCGCCGAGGGCCGCGCCGTGCTCGCCAAGGCGCTGGAGACCGACATCGCCGGGATAAGGGACCTGATCGAGACCCATTCGGCCAAGCTCGCGGAGGACAGGGGTGAACTCAGCCGCGCGCTGGAGGGCGACCTGAGCGGAATCCGAAGCCTGATCGACAGCCACGCCGGCAGGCTTGTCGAGGACCGCAGCCTGCTGTCCCAGACGCTCGAATCCGATCTCGCCAAGTTGGCCGAGAGCCGCGCCTCGATCGACGGCCTGGTCGCCGGCCAGGTCGAGAAGCTCGCCGAAGGCCGCGATATCTTGAAGCGTGCCCTGGAAGCCGACATCAACACCATCAGGGGTGCCATTGCGGGACACTCCGAGAAGGTGCAGGAGGAACGCGCTCAGCTGTCGCAGGCCCTGGAGGCCGACCTGCAGACCGTCGGCGGCGCAATCTCCGATCACCAGAACAGGCTCGTCCAGGACCGCGCCGTGCTGTCGAAGTCGCTCGAGGACGATCTGGCCAAGCTGGCCGAGAGCCGTTCCAGCATCGACGGCTTGGTGGCCGGCCAGGTCGAGAAGCTTGCCGAGGGCCGCGATATCCTCAAACGCGCGCTGGAAGCGGACCTCAACACCATCCAGGGCGCGATCGTCGATCATTCGCAGAAGATCGCCGACCATCGCGCCGAGCTGTCGCGCGTCCTGGATGCCGACATGGCCAATGCCAGCGGCCTCATGCAGACCCACGCCGACAGGCTGGTCCAGGACCGCTCGACCCTGTCCAAGGCCTTGGAGGACGATCTCGCCAAGCTGGCCGAAAGCCGGTCCTCGATCGATGGTCTGGTCGCTGGCCAGGTGGAGAAGCTGGCCGAAGGCCGCGATATCCTCAAGCGTGCGCTCGAAGCGGACCTCGCCAAGCTCGCCGAAAGCCGCGCCTCGATCGACGGCCTCGTCGCCGCCCAGGTGGACAAGCTCGCGGAAGGCCGCGATGTCCTCATGCGCGCCCTCGAGGCCGACCTGGCCAAGCTCGCCGAGAGCCGCGCCGGCATCGACGGGCTGGTCTCCGGCCAGGTGGAAAAGCTCGCCGAGGGTCGCGACATCCTCAAGCGGGCGCTTGAATCCGATCTGCAGAAGCTGGCGGAGAGCCGCTCGGAGATCGACGGCGTCATCGCCGGTCACATCGGCAAGCTGTCCGAAGGCCGCGACATGCTGGCCCGCGCGCTGGAAGATGACCTCGTCAAGCTCGCCGAAGCGCGCAAGGACGTCGACCGTTCTGTGTCCGGCCATATCGACCAGATCGCGGCCAAGAGCAGCGACATCTCGGCGGCGATCGCTGCCGATGTCGAGAAGATCGAGCAGGCCTTCAGCCGCCAGACCGGCATCATCGAAGAACGCGCCGGCACCATGGAGCGTGCGCTTTCGGCCGGCGTCGACAATGTCCGCGGCGTCCTCGAAAAGACCGCCGTCTTCGTTGCCGGCGCGCTGCGCGACAAGGTGATGGAAATCACCAGCACGCTGCACGAGCAGGCGGGCGCCGCCTTCAGCGACGCCGATCGCAAGATCGCCGAACGCGCCGAACAGACTTCGGCTGCGCTGCTCGCCCGGGCCGAAGAGATTGCCAACGCCTTCGAGCAGGCCGACCGCCGCCTGCACGAGCGCGCGCAGGACACCTCGAGTATGCTGATGGCCCGCGCCGATGACGCGTCCAACGCGCTCATGGCCCGTGCCGAGGAAACCGCCGACAAGCTCGCCGCCCGCGCCGGCGAGATCGCCGGCACCTTCGACGCCGCCGATCAGAAACTGGTCGCCCGCGCGGTCGAAACGGCGCAGTCGCTCGCAGCCCGCGCCGGCGACATCCTGCGCAACTTCGAGGGCGCGGACGAGCGCCTCAGCATGCGCATCACCGAATCGGCCGAAGCGCTGGCCGCCCGCGCTTCGGATCTCGGCCGCATCTTCGACGCCGCCGACCAGCATCTGATCTCGCGCATTGCCGAAGGTTCGGAGGCGCTGTCGTCGCGGGCGTCTGAAATTGCCCGCATCTTCGACGACGCCGACAACCGTTTGGTGTCGCGCATCGCCAGCAGCACCTCGACCATCGGCGAACATGCCGACACCATTGTCGGCGCATTCGCCGCCACCGAGCAGCGCGTCGCCGACCGTGCCCGCCAGACCGGCCAGGAACTCGCCGTCCACGCCCGTGAGATCGAGCAGGCGCTCGCCGGTGCCGACGAACGCCTGGCCTCGAGCGCCGCTGCGGCCGCGGCCCGTGTCGAGGAGCAGGTTGCGAGCGTCGAGAACCGGCTCGCCTATGGCGCCGAAACGATGGGTCAGAAGCTCAACGAGCAGGTCTCCAGCGCCGAGGCGCAGCTCATCTCGCGCGCCAACGTCATTGCCGAAACCTTCACCGCGGTCGGCCAGCATATCGGCCAGAGCACCAACGAGGCGGCAAAGACCATTGGCGCCAACACCCGCGAGCTCAACACCATGCTTGCGGCGCGCTCCTCCGAAATGTCGAAGATTCTCGACGAGACGGCGCGTCCGCTGGTCGAGCGCTTCGCCCAGGGCGGCTCCGAGCTGCAAAAGAGGATGGAAGAGGTCACCGAACAGGCGACCGAGAAGCTGCGCAGCGAAAACGCGGCCCTCGTCAATGCGCTCGCCAACCGTACCGCGGAGACGCTCTCGGCGGTCGAGGGCGCCCGCTCGACGCTGGCCGACAGCGTTGCCGACCTTATCGGCCGCATGACCACCTCCAGCGCGCAGCTCAGTCAGCTGATCGACCAGGCGGCCGTCAATCTCGGCCAGGTCGAGGAGCGCCTGAGCGGCAGCACGCAGAGCTTCGCGGCGACCACCGAGAAGGCGGCCCAGACCTTTGCCAGCTCGGCGCGCCTCGTTGATTCCAACACGACGCGGCTCACCGATCTGTCGTCGGCGACGTTGCGCGAGGTCGCCTCGATCGCGACCAAGTTCGACGAGCACAGCCGCCTGCTGTCGAGCGCCTCGGACCTGCTGAGCTCCGCGCAGAGCAATCTCGAGCACACGCTGGAGCGGCAGTCGTCGCTGGAAGACCTCGCCGTCGGTCTGGTCAAGAAGTCGGAAGACCTCGAGAAAGTCATGCGCTCCTTCGAGACTCTTGTGGGCCAGACGATGCAGAATGCCGAGGGCCGGACGATGGAATCGGCGGAGAAGATTCGCACCGCCATCGCCGAGGTCGTCGATTCGGCGACGCGCCGCTTCGCCGACGCGACCGAGGAGATGCGGCGCACTGCGGGCTCCATCAAGAGCGAGCTGGACCTCACCCGCGCCGAGCTCAAGAAAGGCGTCATCGAGATGCCGGAGGAGGCCAAGGAATCGACCTCGGCCATCCGCCGCGCCGTCGCCGAGCAGATTAACGCGCTCAAGGAACTGTCGGATATCGTTGCGAAATCCGGCCGCAGCGGCAGCAGCGAGACCGGCGAGCCGCGCGCCCTGCGC
>NZ_RZSN01000028.1:0-43310 GCF_003997315.1 Mesorhizobium sp. M1A.F.Ca.IN.020.04.1.1 | reverse complement strand
GCAATGGACCGGTCGGCCACCGTCGCCCTCCTTGCAAGCGCCGGCGCCGCCCCTCACCTGTCTGCCGGCATCCTCTCCCCGTATGACGGGGAGAGGGGCGCTCTCATCGCGGTTTTCGCCAATCGCCAGCGTTGCTAGGCGGCAGCCAGCGCTGCCTTCGACACTCGCCATCGGCAGCACCGTACGCGCGTTTAAGCAGGTTACCGCGGCGCCCGCTTTGCCAGAATCCGCTGCAGGGTGCGCCGGTGCATGTTGAGCCGGCGCGCGGTCTCGGAGACGTTGCGGTCGCACATTTCATAGACGCGCTGGATATGTTCCCAGCGCACGCGGTCGGCCGACATTGGGTTTTCCGGGGGTGCTGCCCGCTCGCCCGCGGTGCGGGTCAGCGCGGCGAAGACGTCGTCGGCATCGGCGGGCTTCGACAGGTAGTCGACAGCGCCGAGCTTCACCGCCGTCACCGCGGTGGCGATGTTGCCGTAGCCGGTCAGGATGATGGTGCGGGAATCGTCGCGCTTCTCGCGGATGGCGGCGACCACGTCGAGGCCGTTGCCGTCGCCGAGCCGCATGTCGACCACCGCATAGGCCGGCGGGCGGGCGCGCGCCTTGGCGACGGCCTCTTCCACGCTTTCCGCCGTCTCGACCGCGAAGCCCCTGGTTTCCATGGCGCGGGCAAGCCGGGTGAGAAATGGCTTGTCGTCGTCGACGATCAGCAGCGAGGTGTCCTCGCCTTCTACCATTGCGCCGGTGGGTTCTTCTGCGCTCATTTGCGTCAGCATCCTACTGCCTTACTTTTACGCAGATACAATTCTGCAACAGCAATGTCCAATTTTTACACCCGGCAACAAAGCTGCCATGCGCCAAATGCATAGGCTCACGCATTGTCGAATGCGGTGCCCGGGGCATGCTCGGGATTGAGGAAGACGCCGCGAGGCCAGGTGATCTGCACCACCGCCCCCTCGCCGAGCCCGCTCGAATTGCGAAAATCGATCGTCGCGCCCGAGCGCTCCAGCAACGTCTTGGCGATGAAAAGCCCGAGCCCGAGGCCGCCGCCGGCCTCCGTCCCCTGGCGCGTCGACATATAGGGCTCGCCGATGCGGTCGATGATTTCCGGCGGGAAGCCCGGCCCGTCGTCAATGATCGAGAAGGAGACCTCCTCACCGTCCCAGTTCCAGCTGACGGTGACCGTGTTCTTGGCGAAGTCGACGGCGTTCTCGACCAGATTGCCGAGCCCGTAGATGACGCCGGGGCTGCGCTGCCCGACCGGCTCCGGGCCGATGCGCTCGCCGGGGCGCAACCGGATCGAGATGCCGAAGTCGCGGTGCGGCGCCGTCACTTCCTCGACCAGCGAGGTCAGCGGCAGGCGCGAAAGATGCGCCTCGCCTTCCGAGGACAGGCTGGTCAGCCGCTTCAAAATCTCGCGGCAACGCTCGCTTTGCGAGCGCAGCAGCTTCACGTCCTCGCTGAATTTCGGATCTTCTCCCAGCGCCTTTTCCATTTCCTTGGCGACGACGGTGATGGTGGCCAAAGGCGTGCCGAGCTCATGCGCGGCGGCCGCCGCGAGGCCGTCGAGCGCCGAAAGATGCTGCTCGCGCTGCAGCACCAGCTCGGTGGCGGCGAGCGCGTTGGCGAGCAGGCGTGCCTCGGCCGCGACGCGGAAGGCGTAAATCGCGGTGAAGGCGATCGAGGCGAACACCGCCATCCACATGCCGGCGACATAGATGAAGGGCATCGACAGCGGCGCGCCTTCGTACCAGGGCAGCGGCAGATGGAAGAACACAAGCAGCGTGGCCGCCGCGATAACCAGCGCGCCGAGCACCGCGGTGAGGCGCAGCGGCAGCGACGCGGCGGAAATGACGACGGGCACCGAGAGCAGGACCGAGAACGGATTGGTCAGGCCGCCAGTCATATAGAGCAGGCCGGCGAGCTGCAGGCTGTCGATGGTAAGGATGACGAAGGCCGAGAGCGGGGTCAGCCGATGCGCCGCGGGATAGCGGAAGGTGAGCCAGAGGTTCATCCAGGCCGAGCAGGCAATCAGCGCGAAGCACAGCGAGACCGGAAGCGGGAATTTCAGCCCGTAGGCGACGACAAGCACCGCCATGCTCTGGCCGACGATGGCCAGCCAGCGCAGGCGGATCAGCGTGTTGAGCCGCAGCCGCTGGCTCTGCTGGGAATCGGGCGCGCGCAGAATATTGATCATCGACTTACGATTATAGCCGCAGGAGGGTGAGCGCTAGTAGCGCTGTGACGGCGACTTGACCGGTCAGCGGCCGTTGTTTCGGTTCACCATCATGAGGGCTTGATGATTGGCCGAGGCCCCTCGCGATTTCGTCATCCACGGGCGGAGCGACGCGAAGCGGATCGCAGGCCCTAGGATGACGAAGTGATGGGCGTTTGCGCCAATCGCCAACGCGCGTTGCCCACTAACGCGAATGGCCCGCCGAAAGCGGCACGAACCTATGTCCCGCGCGGCTTGGCGCGGCTGGTGGCGGCCGCCAGCAGCGGGTTTTCCGGCCAGACATGCTTGGGATAGCGGCCGCGCATATCGGTGCGCACATCCGCCCACGAGCCGCGCCAGAAGCCGGGCAGATCGCGCGTCGTCTGGATCGGGCGGTGCGCCGGCGACAAGAGCTCCAGAGTCAGCGGCACCCTACCGCCAGCGATCGAAGGATGGCGATCGAGACCGAACAGCTCCTGCACGCGGATCGCCAGCACCGGCCATTCGCCGTCATAGCGGATCGGCACATGGCTGCCCGAGGGCGCGTCGAAATGGGTCGGCGCCAGCGCGTCGACCTCGCGCTGCAGGTCGTGCGGGACCAGCGACATCAGCCCCGCCGCAAGCGCCGTCGGCCTGATCGCCGCGAAGGAGGCCTCGCCGGCAAGGAAAGGCAGCAACCAGTCGTCGAGACGGTCGAGAAGCGCCTGGTCCGAGACGTCGGGCCAGGGAGAACCGAGGCCGCGATAGAGCCAGCCGAGCCGCTGGCGCAGCGTTTCCGCCTCCTTGCCCCAGTCGAGCAGCGACAGGCCGTGCTCGCGCAGGGCGTCCAGCATGGCCCGATCGGCCTCAACACCGGAAGGTGCGGGCAGCATGCGCTCGGAAAGGGTGATGGCGCCAAGGCGAGCGGTCTCGCGCGCGCGCACGGCGCGGCGCTCGCGGTCGAAACTCGTCTCGCGCTTCGTCTCGATGCGGTCGGCAAGCGCGGTGCGGATAAGGGCCTCGTCGACGGGCGCGGCGGCGGTGATACGGGCATTCTGCGCCTTGCCCTGCAGATCGGCGACGACCAGCCAGCTCTCGCCGGCAAGCGGATCGGCAGCATCGACCATCGCGCCGGAACCGTTGGCGAGCACGAAGCGGCCGCGCTCGCCGCGGGCTCTGGCGACACGATCCGGCCAGGCATGGATCAGCAAGGCGCCGGGCGCGGCTGGCGAGTCTGCCCTTGCCCCGCCTGCCTGCTTGGCCAGGCGTGCGGCAAGTTGCCGGGCGGCACCGGCGCGCGGCGATTTTTCGGCGCGGAAGCGGATCAGCCGCCGTTCCAAATCTGCGCTGTCGCCGCCAAGCCCGCGCTCCGTCAAAAGCACGGCAAGCATCGCCGCTTCCTGCGCCTGCCCGATCTCAGCCGCTTCGGCCACCATATGCGCGAGCCGCACGGGCAGAGCGAGCTTGCGCATCGCCGCGCCCGCCTCCGTCAAGCGGCCGGCGTCATCGATTGCATGCAGCGCTTTGAGCAATACCCTCGCTTCGTTGAGCGCCGGCGCCGGCGGCGGGTTGAGGAAGGACAGCCTCGACGGATCGGCGACGCCGAAAGCGGCGCAGTCGAGCAACATGCCGGAAAGGTCAGCCTCGAGGATTTCCGGCGGTGTGAAGGCGGGCAGCGCCGCCGTCTGCTCGGCACGCCACAGTCGGATGGCGACGCCCGGCTGCGTTCGTCCGGCGCGGCCGGCCCGCTGATCGGCGGAAGCCTTGCTGACGCGCACCGTCTCCAGTCGGGTCAGGCCGCTCTCCGGCTCGTAGCGCGGCAGGCGCGACAGGCCGGAATCGATGACGACGCGCACGCCGTCGATGGTGATCGAGGTCTCCGCGATCGAGGTCGCCAGCACCACTTTACGGCGGCCAAGCGGCGCCGGCTTGATCGCGGCATCCTGCGCCCTGTTGTCCAACTGGCCATAGAGCGGAACGATGTCGGTATCGGCACCGAGGCGATCTTCTAGCCGCTCTGCGGTGCGCTCGATCTCGCGCTGTCCGGGCAGGAAAGCGAGCACGCTGCCCTGCTCGGCGGCTAAAGCCGAGCGAACCGCCTTGGCCATCGCGTCCTCGACCGCCATGCCGGCCGGCCGCTCGTCATAGCGGATGTCGACCGGGAAGGCGCGGCCCTCGCTTTCGACCACCGGCGCCCCGGCCAGTAGTTTTGCGACGCGCGCGCCGTCGAGCGTCGCCGACATCACCAGCAGGCGCAGATCCGGCCGCAGCGCGCCCTGAACATCGAGCGCCAGCGCGAGGCCGAAATCGCCGTCGAGCGAACGCTCGTGGAATTCATCGAAGATTACCGCCGCAACGCCGGGCAGTTCGGGATCGTCGAGGATCATGCGCGACAGCACGCCTTCGGTGACGACGAGGATCTTTGTCCGCGCTGAAGTGCGGTTCTCCATGCGCATCGCGTAGCCGACTGTACCACCCGGCTCCTCGCCGACAAGCTCGGCCATGCGACGGGCGGCGGCGCGGGCTGCCAGCCTGCGCGGCTCCAGCAGCACGATCCTGCCTTCGCCGAGCCAGGGCGCGTCGAGCAGCGCCAGCGGCACCAGCGTCGTCTTGCCGGCACCGGGCGGCGCCACCAGCACGGCGCTGTTGCGCCCGGCGAGCGCCTCGCCGAGCGCCGGCAGCACGCCCGATACCGGGAGTTCCGGCAAATTTCCTCTGTTCATGGCGTCCGCATATCAGCGGCCACGGTGAGCACGCAACCTGTCCCGGAATTGCCTAAAGCCTGGTGCGCGTGAACGGGTTCCAGCGCACGGTGCCCAGCCGTACCTCCTCGCGAACCATGGTCAGCAGACCCGAGGCGCCGAGCACTGCAAGGCCGGCCAGCGTCAGCAGGTCGGGATCTTCCTGGAAGAACAACGAGCCCAGCACCACCGCCCAGACGATCTGCGAATAGTGCGTCGGCGCGATCCGGTTGGCAGGCGCGTATTTGGCCGCGAGAAGCTGCAACAGCTGACCGCCGGCGGTGAAGGCGCCGGCCATGACCAGCCAGATCAGCTGCCTGCCATCCGGCAAGGTGAAGGACGTTGCCGCCACGCCGAGGCCATTGAACAGCAGGCCATAGCCGACAAGCACGCCGAGCATCGTCGTGCGCTTCTCCTGCTGCGCCAGCGACCGCATCAGGATGACGCTGGTAGCGGCAAGAAAGGCGATGGCGAAGGCCGCGAGGTGGGCGAGATGAAGTTGGCGGAAACCCGGCCTGACGACCAGCATGACCCCGGCAAATCCGGCGACCACGGCAAGCCATCGCCACGGCCCAACCTTCTCCCTCAGGATGAGAGTGGAGAGGATGGTGACGAACAAGGGCGCCAGGAAAATCAACGCGTAGACTTCCGCCAGCGGGATGGTGGTGAAGGCATAGACGCTGAGCACCCCCGATGCGATGCCCGCCCAGGCGCGGGCCTGCACGGCCCAGGGCCGGCTGGTGCGCCAGAAGTCGCGCCAGCGCTCATCGGCAGGCCTTGTGAAGAACAGGAAACAGCCGGCAAACAAGGTTACGAAGAAGCCGATCTCGAAGACGGTGAACTGCCCGCCCAGGCTCTTGATGACGGCATCGCTCCACGAATAGCTTGCATAGGCGATGAGGGCGAGCAGGATTCCGTTCGGCACGTTCCATATCCGGGAGAAAAGAAGTGAAGATACTGGCGCTGGGGGCTCATCCCGACGATATCGAGATATTCATGTTCGGTACGCTGGCCGCCTATGCCGCGCTAGGCGCAGAGCTGACTTTTGCGATAGCCACGGACGGAGCCAAGGGCGGCAAGGGCGATCCGAAGTCGCTTGTCAAAACGCGGCGCGAGGAAGCGACCGAGGCGGCCGGCCTGCTCGGCGTCACACCGCGTTTCCTCGGTTTCCCCGACGGGGCGCTGGTTGCGGATGCCGCATTGATCGACACACTCAAGGCGCTGATTGGCGAGGTGCAACCGGACCTCGCGATCACGCATGCGCCGAACGACTATCACGGCGACCACCGCGCGCTGTCCGATGGCGTGCGCATCGCGGTGTCCTTCGAGGTACCGGTGCTGCATGCCGACACGCTGGGCGGCACAGGTTTCTCGCCGACGCATTACGTCGACATTTCCAGCCACTGGGACCTCAAGGGGCAGGCGATTCTCGCGCATCGCTCACAGGGGCCCGAGCATTATCTCAACGGTGCACGCATGCAGAACGCGTTCCGCGCCGGCCAATGCAACGGCGCGCCCGGCGCGCTGGCCGAGGCGTTTCGGTTCCAGCCCGTCTTCCCCTTTGCCGACATCCGCGAGCTGCTGCCTCCGGCGCCGCGGATCCGGCCGGTCACGGTGGGCCCGAAGAGCGTCAAGTAGCCGGCTGAAGCTACGAGCCGCCAAGGCACCAACAGTTATTCCCCAACGATTTCAAGCACCGCCTTCGTCATGCTGCGGCGCAGCAACGAATTCGCTTGCGTTGTTTAGTAAAAAGAGCATCACTAAACAAAATTACTAAACATCGGCAGCACGGCGCAGCGCCGTGTTCAGGCCCTCGGAGGAGCGAGGTTGAGGCTTTTGAAACCGTCATCCGGACGCGTTTCGCAAATGGGAGGTAAGGCATGAAATCGACCTTGAAACTGGCGTTGGGACTGGCCTCGGCGGCACTCGCGTCGACCGCCGTCTCGAACGCGGCGCATGCGGAAGACCTGACGCTTTGCTGGGCGGCCTGGGATCCGGCCAACGCGCTGGTTGAACTGTCCAAGGACTTCACCAAGGAAACCGGCATCGGCATGAAGTTCGAATTCGTGCCGTGGACCAACTATGCCGACCGCTTCCTTAACGAGCTCAACTCACACGGCAAGCTCTGCGACCTGATCATCGGCGACAGCCAGTGGATAGGCGGCGCGGCCGAGAACGGTCATTACGTCAAGCTGAACGACTTCTTCGACAAGGAGAAGATCAGCATGGACGACTTCGTGCCGGCGACCGTCGTCGGCTATTCCGAATGGCCGAAGAACACGCCGAACTACTGGGCGCTGCCGGCCATGGGCGACGTGGTCGGCTGGACCTATCGCAAAGACTGGTTCTCGCGGCCGGAACTGCAGAAGGAGTTCAAGGAGAAGTATGGCTGGGATCTCGCCCCGCCGACGACCTTCGACCAGCTGAGGCAGATCGCCGAGTTCTTCCAGAAGCGGCAGATCGACGGCAAGACCGTCTATGGCGCCTCGATCTACACCGAGCGCGGCTCGGAAGGCATCACCATGGGCGCCATGGACGTGCTTTACAGCTACGGCTTCCAGTATGAGAACCCGAAGAAGCCCTATGAGATGGACGGCTTCGTCAATTCCGAGAAGTCGGTGAAGGGGCTGGAATTCTACAAGGCGCTCTATGATTGCTGCACGCCGCCCGGCGCCTCCAACAGCTACATGGGCGAAGGCGTCGATGCCTTCAAATCCGGCCAGGTGGCAATGCACATGAACTTCGCCTTCACCTGGCCCGGCCTGCAGAAGGACGAGAATGTCGGCGGCGACAAGATCGGTTACTTCGCCAATCCGAAAGGTCCCGACGGCGACCAGTTCGCGCAGCTCGGCGGCCAGGGCATTTCGGTGGTTTCCTACTCCGACAAGCAGGAATCGGCGCTGAAGTACATCAAGTGGTTCGCCAACAAGGACGTGCAGGCCAAGTGGTGGTCGCTCGGCGGCTATTCCTGCCTGAATTCCGTCGTCAAGGATCCGAAGTTCCCGTCCAGCCAGCCCTATGCGCAGGCCTTCCTCGACTCCATGGCGATCGTGAAGGACTTCTGGGCAGAGCCGAGCTACGCGCCGCTGCTGCAGGCCTCGCAGAAGCGCTTCCACGACTATGTCGTCGCCGGCCAGGGCTCGGCCAAGGATGCGCTCGACGGCCTCGTCAAGGACTGGACGCAGATCTTCCAGGACGACGGCAAGATGTAAGGCTCCTCCCGAGCAGGTGCGTCCCGTGCCGCCTTGGCACGGGACGCAGTTCAGATAAATTCCAGCGCCGAGGCTGACCAGTGACCGATGCAGGACTAACCATGCTCAATCGGACTGCGGACAACGCTGCACGGGCCACACCCGAGCCGTTGGCCAAGAAGATCCGAGGCATCAGCGACAAGGGCCTCGCCTGGCTGTTCATTTCGCCGACGATCCTTCTGCTTTTAGCCATCAACATCTTCCCGCTGTTCTGGGCGATCTACCTCTCCTTCACCAATTACCGCGCCAACCGCCCGAACGAAGTGGTCAAGAATCTCGGGCTTTCCAACTACAGGCGCATCCTCGGCGACCAGGATATCTGGATCGCCATGCAGACGACGGCGCATTTCGTCTTCTGGACCATCCTGCTGCAGACGGTGATCGGCTTCACGCTCGCCTGGCTGATCGACCGGAAATTCCGCGGCCACGCCTTCTGGACCACGATCATCCTGGTGCCGATGATGCTGTCGCCGGCGGTGGTCGGCAATTTCTGGCGCTTCCTCTACGAGCCGCAGATCGGGCTGTTCGCCTACGCCGTCTCGTTCCTCACCGGCATCCCGCCGACGAATGTCCAGATGCTGTCCAACGTCGAGCTGGCGCCATGGGCGATCATCATCGTCGACACCTGGATGTGGACGCCTTACGTGATGCTGATCTGCCTCGCGGGCCTGCGCTCCATACCAGAATACATTTATGAAGCGGCCGAGGTCGACCGCGCCTCCAACTGGCGGCAGTTCTGGTCGATCACCCTGCCGATGGCGCTGCCCTTCATCATGCTGGCGGTGCTGTTTCGCGGCATCGAGAACTTCAAGATGTTCGACATGGTCAACCTGCTCACCGGCGGCGGACCGGGCTCGACCACCGAGGTCGCCTCGATCACGCTGAAGCGGCAGGCCTTCGAAAGCTGGCGCACCGGCTATTCCTCGGCTTTCGCCATCGTCCTGTTCGTCGCGGTGTTCGGCCTTGCCAACATCTACGTCAAGGCACTCAACAAGGTGAAGCAGAGATGAGCCTGACCGCCGCCCATTCCGTCGTCGCACCTTCGACGAACTCGAAGCGGATCGCCGGCGTGCTCGTCGTCGGCTACGCGCTGATCTCGATCGTGCCGCTCTTGTGGATCTTCGCCACCAGCTTCAAGACGCCGCCGGATTCGATTGCCTATCCGCCGAAGATCGTCTTCCAGCCTAGCATCGAAGGCTACTGCAACCTGTTCACGACCCGCACCAGGCAGACGCCAGAATACATCAACGCGCTCGGACCGGCGACCGGCTTCTGCGACGAGACGGTGCGCAAGCGCAACATGGTGATCGCCGGCCCGTCGAACTTCCTGCCGCGCTTCGTCAACTCGCTGATCATCGCCTTCGGCTCGACCTTCTGCGCGGTGTTCCTCGGCACGCTCTCGGCCTACGGCTTCTCGCGCTTCAAGGTGCCTTTGGCAGACGACCTCCTGTTCTTCATCCTGTCGACGCGCATGATGCCGCCGATCGCCGTCGCGATCCCGATCTATCTGATGTACCGCGAGCTCGGCCTCTCCGACACCGCGCTCGGCATGATCCTGCTCTACACCGCGGTCAATGTCTCGCTGGCGGTCTGGCTGCTCAAGGGCTTCATCGACGAGATCCCGCGCGAATACGAAGAAGCGGCGATGATCGACGGCTATACGCGGCTGCAGGCCTTCTGGCGCACGGTGCTGCCGCAGGCGACCACCGGCATTGCCGCGACCGCCATCTTCTGCCTGATCTTTGCCTGGAACGAATATGCGTTCGCCGCGCTTCTGACCTCCGGCACGGCGCAGACGGCGCCGCCCTTCATCCCGACCATCATCGGCGAAGGCGGCCAGGACTGGCCGGCAGTCGCCGCCGGCACCACGATCTTCCTGGTGCCGATCCTGGTCTTCACCATCCTGCTCCGCAAGCAATTGCTGCGCGGCATCACCTTCGGCGCGGTGCGCAAATGAGCACAATCCAGCCTGCAAAACGCAAATCGCGTTGGCCCGTCTGGGCAAGACGCGGCCTGATGGAAAACATCGCCACGGCGATCATCGCCATCGGCTTTTTGATGCTGTTCCAGCCTTTGGCGCTGTCGCTCTACAGCTATTCCTTCGTCACCATGCTCGCCGGCACCGCCATGTTCATCGTCGTCTCGAAATTCCCGGAATAAAAATGGCCGAGATCCGTGTTCAGAATCTGAGGAAGGCCTTCGGCGAGTTCGTCGCCGTGCAGGATTCCAATTTCGTCGTCGAGGATGGCGAGTTCTTCGTCATGCTCGGGCCGTCGGGCTGCGGCAAGACGACGACGCTCCGCATGATCGCCGGCCTCGAACTGCCCACCGGCGGCAAGATCCTGCTCGGCGGCGAGGACGTCACCATGCGCCGGGCGCGCGAGCGTGACATCGCCTTCGTCTTCCAGCTCTTCGCGCTCTATCCGCATATGAATGTGCGCAAGAACATCGGCTTCCCGCTCTTGGCGCAAGGCATGGCGTCGGCCGAGATCCGCGCGCGCGTCGAGGAGACCGCGAAGCTGCTGCGCATCGACCACCTGCTCGACAAGTCGGTCTCCGGTCTTGCCGGCGGCGACCGTCAACGCGTCGCGCTCGGCCGCGCCATCGTCAGGCGACCGAAATGTTTCCTGATGGATGAGCCGCTTGGAACCCTCGACACCGAGTTCCGCGATTTGATGGTGCATGAGCTGCGCGAGCTGCACAACCGCATCCACGCCACCACCGTCTATGTCACGCACGACCAGATGGAAGCGATGTCGATGGCCGACAAGATAGCGGTGATGAACCACGGCGTCATCGAGCAGTTCGGCAGCCCGCGCGAGATTTACGACCGGCCGGCCACGATTTTCGTCGCCGATTTCATCGGCTCGCCGCCGATGAACTTCTTGCGCTTCGGCGGTGGGCTCGCGAAGGGTGCGAAGGAGATCGTCGTGCAGGGCGCCAGGGTGACGGTCCCGGAAGTGCGCGAGGATATTGCGCCGGCCGACATGGCGCTTGGCATCCGCCCCGAGCACATCCGCTTCGACGATGCCTCGAAGCTGCGCGGCGCGATCTACGGCACCGAATATCTCGGCACCACGCAGATCGTCGCGGTGGAGACGGCTGACGGCATCATCAAGGCCCGGGTGCCGGCCGGAATCCATCTAAATACGGGCGAACAGGTAGGGCTGGCATTGAGCAGCACGCGGCTGTCGCTGTTCGAGAAAGGCACTGGACGCGCGGTGAAAACCGCCATGTACGATCAGGCAGTGGAGGCGCGCCATGGCTGACGTCCAGATTCAGGGTGTGACCAAGAGCTTCGGCGAGACAGTCGCGGTCAGCGATCTCGACCTGCAGATCAAGGACGGTGAGTTCGTCGTGCTGCTCGGGCCGACCGGCGCCGGGAAGACGACGACGCTCAGGCTGATCGCCGGGCTCGAGCGGCCGGACAGCGGCACGATTTACATCGGCGGCCATGATGCGACGGGGCTGTCGCCGGCCGAGCGCGACACGGCCTTCGTCTTCCAGCAATATTCGCTCTACCCGCATCTTTCGGTCTTCGACAACCTCGCCTTCCCGCTGCGCTCGCCGGCGCGGCGTTTTCCGGAGGAAGCAATCCGCCGCCGCGTCGAGGAAGTCGCGCGGATGGTGCGCATCGACCACAAGCTCAACAACCGCTCGACCAGGCTTTCGGGCGGCGAGATGCAACGCGTCGCCATCGGCCGCGCGCTGGTGCGAAAGCCCTCGATCTATCTGATGGACGAGCCGCTGTCCTCGCTCGACGCCAAGCTGCGCGCCGATCTCAGGCTCGAGCTGAAGCGCATCCAATCCGAGCTCGGCGCCACCATGCTCTATGTCACGCATGACCAGATCGAGGCCATGACCATGGCCGACCGCATCGGCATCCTCTCCGAGGGCGTGGTGGTGCAGATCGGCACGCCCCGCGCGATCTATTCTGAGCCGGCAAACCTTCATGTCGCCGCCCGCCTCGGCCAGCCGGCGATCAACCTTCTGCCGGCAGGGCTGCTGCCCGACGGCGGCGCGCCAACCGGCACGACGACGATCGGCGCGCGCACCGAACATCTCGCGATCGAAAAGGCGGCGAACGGCCATGCCGACGGCGTCGTCGACTGGGTCGAGCATCTCGGCGACCAGAACCATCTGCATGTCACGGTGGGCGCCAAGAAGCTGGTGACGCTGACCGATCCCGACACGCCGCTCGCAAAGGGGGACAGAGTGACGGTCCGCTATCGCTCGCCGCTTTATTTTGGGTCGGACGGGCACAGATTGATGTAGCCGGCGCATCCGCACTTTTTGACGACCCGCAGATACGGACTGGACGAAATCCATGAAGCACTTTTTCAACCGCAAGGACTCGATCGTTACCGAAGCGCTGGACGGTTATCTGGCCACTGCCGGCTCCGGGGCGCTGGCGCGGCTCGACGGCTATCCGGAGATCAAGGTGGTGTTGCGCGCCGACTGGGACAAGGCGAAGGTCAGCGTCGTTTCGGGCGGCGGCGCGGGGCACGAGCCGTCGCATGCGGGCTTCGTCGGCGCCGGCATGCTGACGGCGGCTGTCTCCGGCGAGATCTTTGCTTCGCCGAGCGTCGAGGCGGTGCTGGCGGCGATCCGCGCGACGACCGGGCCGGCCGGCTGCCTGCTGATCGTCAAGAACTACACCGGCGACCGCCTCAACTTCGGCCTCGCCGCAGAAAAGGCCCGCGCCGAGGGCTTCGCGGTCGACATGGTGATCGTCGGCGACGACATCGCGCTGCCCGACATCGCACAGCCGCGCGGCATCGCCGGCACGCTGTTCGTGCACAAGATCGCCGGACATCTTTCCGAATCCGGCCATGACCTAGCCTCGGTCGCGGCGGCAGCGCAGGCGGCGGCGAAGGATATTGTTTCGCTCGGCATCTCGCTCTCCTCCTGCTCGATCCCCGGCCAGACCCACGAGGACCGCTTCGGCGCCGGCGATGGCGAGCTCGGTCTCGGCATCCATGGCGAGCCGGGCGTGGAGCGCATAACCCTGCAGAGCGCCAGTGCGCTCGTCGCCATCATGGCCGACCGCCTCGCGGCCCGGCTCGATGCCGGCAGCCGCTATGCCTTGCTGATCAACAATCTCGGATCGGTACCGCCGCTCGAAATGTCGTTGATCGCCAATGCCGTGCTGGCCTCGCCGCTGGCAAAGGCGGTGAGGCTGACGATCGGTCCCGGACATCTGATGACCGCGCTCAACATGAACGGGTTTTCGCTGTCGCTGATCAGGCTCGAGGCGGAGCGCGAGGCGGCGCTGCTGGCGCCGGTCGGCCCGCATGCCTGGCTGCCGGCCAGGCCGGTTCGCCCGCCGGTCGTGGTGGCCACAGCCCAGCCGGCAGGTTGCGACATCGCCAAGGCGGCCAGCCGTGACGCCGGCGCCGAGCGGCTGATTGCTGCGGTCTGCGAGAAGCTGATCTCGCTCGAGGAGGCTCTGAATGGCCTCGACGCCAAAGCCGGCGACGGCGACACCGGATCGACGGTGGCGACCGGCGCACGCAGCGTGCTCGACCGCGTCGACACGCTGCCGCTTGCGGACAAGGCCGCAACTCTCGCCACAATCGGCGATACATTGGGAACTTCCATGGGCGGTTCCAGCGGCGTGCTTTTGTCGATCTTCTTCACGGCTGCCGCACAGTCGCTCAACGGCGGCGCGCCGCTCAGCAAGGCGCTGCTCGCCGGCCTTGACCGCATGACCTTCTACGGCGGCGCGAAGCTCGGCGACCGCACAATGGTCGACGCGCTGGAGCCGGCTCTGAAGGCGCTCGACACGAACGGGCTGGAGGCGGCTGCTTCGGCCGCGCGGAGCGGCGCGCAGGCGACGGTGGCGATGCAGAAGGCGAAGGCCGGTCGCTCGGCCTATATCGGCCGCCAGCTTGACATAGCGGATCCGGGCGCGTTTGCAGTTGCCGAGGCGTTCGCGGCCGTGGTGGCCATGTTCGCCCCGGCATGAAGGACAGGCGATGGCCGCATCCGATTTCTCACAATTGATCGCGGCGACTGCGGATACGATCGCGGCGCATGCCGACGAGCTGACCGCGCTCGACCAGGCGATCGGCGACGGCGACCATGGTCTGAACATGAAGCGCGGCTTCGATGCGGTGCGCGCCGAAAAGGCCGCAATCGCGGCAAAACCGCTGCCGGACGCGCTGACCGCGGTCGGCACCAAGCTGGTGATGACCGTCGGTGGAGCCTCCGGGCCCTTGTTCGGTACTCTGTTCATGGCGCTCGGCAAGGAACTGTCCGGCACGCCCGACCGCGCCGCGCTGACAGCGGCGCTGGGTAAGGCGATCGAGGCGGTTTCGGCGCGCGGCAAATCGCAGCCGGGGCAAAAAACGATGCTCGACGTGCTGCAGCCGGTGTATGAGGCACTGGCGCAGGGCAAGACGGCTGCCGCAATCGCAGACGCTGCCGACAAGGCGGCCGAAGCCACCGTGCCGATGAAGGCCTTGCGTGGGCGCGCCTCTTTCCTGGGGGAGCGCTCGATCGGGCATATGGACGCCGGGGCGCGCTCGACCGCGCTCTTGGTGCGCGCAGTCGCTGAAGCGATCGAGGGTTCTTGATGAGCAATGTCGGTATCGTCATCGTCTCGCATTCGCCGCTTGTCGCCGAAGGCACGGCCGACATGGTGCGCCAGATGGTGGGCGACGAAGTGCCGCTTGCATGGTGCGGCGGAAACGGCCATGGCGGGCTCGGCACCAGCGTCGAGGCGATCATGGGCGCGATCGACAAGGCCTGGTCGGAAGCGGGCGTCGCCATCCTGGTCGATCTCGGCGGCGCCGAGACCAACAGCGAGATGGCGGTCGAAATGATCGGCGAGCCGCGATCCCGCAGAATAGTCGTCTGCAATGCGCCGATCGTCGAGGGTGCGGTGATGGCGGCGACGGAATCGTCCGGCGGCGCATCGCTCAAGGAAGTGGTGGCGACGGCGCATGAATTGTCGCCGTCGTGAGTGAACGGGAATCGACTGAATGTCCGCATCCGCCGAAGCCACGGTTCTGATCACCCACGAGGTGGGCCTGCACGCGCGCCCTTCGGTGAAGTTCACCAAGCTCGCCAAGTCGTTCACGGCCGAGGTGGAGGTGGCAGTCGCCGCCAACGGCCCCTGGTTCGATGCCAAGAGCATCGTCAAGGTCATGGCGGCCAAGGCGCCGAAAGGAACCGTGCTGCACATAAGGGCGCGAGGCGACGGCGCAAGCAACGCGGTCGAAGCGCTGGTCGGCCTGGTGCAGCGCGATTTCGACGAGGATGCGGATCATGCCCGCTCCGCTTGAGCCGGGTCTGCCGCCCTCTCAATCCGCAAGGAATGCGGGCCATGCGGATTGAGGGCATCCCTGCCTCTCCCGGCTACGCCGAAGGGCCGCTGTTCAACCTCGACCGTCCACCGGCTGCTTATGTGGCCAAGGCGAGCGAGGCGGAGGAGAAAGCAGCGCTGAAGGCGGCCATCGGCAGGGCGGTGAGCCGGCTGACCTCGCTTGTCGAGACGGCCGATGGCGATGCCGCCGGCATCCTCGAATTCCACATCGCCATGCTGGAGGACGTCGCGCTGAGCGCGCCCGCCTTCGCGGCGCTCGGCTCCGGAGAGCCGGCCGACGCTGCCTGGCGGCAAGCACTGGATGCCGAGATCGCCGGCTATGAGGCGTCCGACCAGGACTATTTCCGGGCACGCGCCTCGGACTTGCGCGACATCCGCGACCAGGTGCTGCGAGCGCTGAGCGAGGATAGCGAGACCGCGGCGCCCCTCGGCGCCATCCTCTATGGCCTGGACATCGCGCCGACGCGTTTCCTCGAAACCGACTGGAGCAGAGGCGGCGGCATTGCGCTCGAGGCCGGCAGCACCGCCAGCCATGTCGCCATGCTGGCACGCTCGCGCGGCGTGCCGATGGTGGTGGGGATTGGTGCCTTTGCGGACGAGCCCACCGGAAACGCGCTGCTCGACGCCGAGCATGGCGGCATCGTGCTCTCGCCCTCGCCGAAGGAGATCGAGGCGTTCCGGCAATCATCCTCCTCCTTCGCGGCGCGACAAGGCCAGGCGCAGACTTTTCTCGCCCAGCCGGCGGCGACCAAGGCCGGCACGTCGGTGCGGGTGCAGGTAAACATTGCCTACCCTTCCGATGTCGACGGCATCGACATTGCGACCTGTGATGGCGTCGGGCTCATGCGCACCGAATTCCTGTTCGGCAAGGCCCTGCCGGACGAGGAGACACAGTACCAAGCCTACCGCAAGGTGCTGGAATGGGCCGGAGAAAAACCGGTGACCATCCGCACCATCGATGCCGGCGGCGACAAACCGATCCCCGACTTCACCGTCGAGGAGACCAACCCGTTTCTCGGCCTGCGCGGTATCAGGCTGTCGCTGGCGCGGAGCGACATCTTCCGGGTGCAAATCCGGGCATTGCTGCGCGCCGCCGTCCACGGCAATCTGAAGGTGATGTTTCCGATGATCGCCATGGCCGAAGAGCACAGGCAGGCCGCCGCGTTGTTTGCGGAGGAGGAGGCCGCTCTCGCGTCGCGCGGTGTTGCGCACAAGCTGCCGCCGCTGGGCATCATGGTCGAGGTCCCTTCGGTGGCCATCGCGCCGGAGGCTTTTGCCGACGTTGCCTTCTTCTCGATCGGCTCCAACGACCTGACGCAATATGTGATGGCAGCCGCGCGTGACAACGCCGCCGTTGCACATCTCAACGCTGTCCGCCATCCGGCTGTGATGCGGCTGATCGCTTCGGTCGCGGCCTTCGGGCGCGAGAAAGGAATTCCGGTCAGCCTCTGTGGCGATGCGGGCGGCGATCCGGCCGCCATTCCGGCGCTGATTGAGGCCGGCCTGCGCGACCTATCGGTGTCTCCGGCGCAACTCGCCATGGCCAAGGCGGCCATAGCGGACGTCCCGGTGTAAGCACAGCATGGCCAGGCCAGCCAAGATACAAGAAGCCGGCGCGGAAGACGCGATCCGCGCGTATAAGACCATCCTGTCGCAAGTCATCGACCAGCGGCCTTCCGGCATGCGCCAGCGACTTGCCGATGCGCTCGGCAAGCATCGCAGTTTCGTCACGCAAATCTCCAGCCCGGCCTATTCGATCCCGATCCCGTCGAAGCATTTGCCGGCTATCTTTTCCGTCTGCCATTTCAGCCCGGCCGAGCGCGACCAGTTCCTGGCCGCCTACCACCAGGCGCATCCGGGCAAGCTGCCGGCGGCTTCGGGTCCGCGCAAGACGCGCCACGTCTCGCTCATCGTGCCGGATTTCGGCGACGACAAGCAGAACGCAGCGCTCGACCGAGCGATCAACGAATTCATCCAGAAGATCACCAGCATCGCCGGCAGGGGCAGCGGCTGAGCGATCTCTATTCGGGAGGACTGCCATGAAGAAGTTTCTGAATTCGGTGGACACGGTCCTCACCGAAAGCCTCGATGGCTTCGTCGCCGCGCATTCCGACATCCTCGCGATCGGCGACGAGCACAAATTCGTTCGCCGCAAGACGCTGAAACCGGGCAAGGTGGCGCTGATCTCGGGTGGCGGCTCCGGCCACGAGCCGCTGCATGGCGGGCTGGTTGGCCACGGCATGCTCGACGCCGCCTGCCCCGGCCAGGTCTTCACCTCGCCGACGCCCGACCAGATGCTCGCGGCCGCGCAAGCCGTCGACACCGGCGCCGGCTGCCTGTTTATCGTCAAAAACTATGAAGGCGACGTGATGAATTTCGACATGGCCGCCGAAATGTCGGACGGCGTTCTGCAGGTGGTGACCAATGACGACGTCGCGGTCGAGAATTCGTCCTACACCACCGGTCGGCGCGGCGTGGCCGGCACGCTGGTGGTGGAGAAGATCGTCGGCGCCGCGGCCGAGCAAGGCATGCCACTGCCCGAGCTCAAGGCGCTGGGCGACCGCGTCAACGCCGCGACGCGCTCGATGGGCGTGGCGCTGACCAGTTGCACGGTGCCGGCTGCGGGCAGGCCGACCTTCGACATTGGCGACAACGAGATGGAATTCGGCGTCGGCATCCATGGCGAGCCCGGCCGGCGGCGCGATGAGCTGAAGAGTGCCGACGCCATCGCCGAGGAGATCTGCACGGCAATCCTCGGCGATCTTGGTGACCGCGCCAGGGGACCGGCGCTTCTTTTCGTCAACGGCTTCGGCGGCACGCCGTCGATGGAGCTTTATTTGATGTACAACAGCGCGCGAAAAATCTTCGAGAAGAGAGGCGTGACGGTGACCCGCTCGCTGGTCGGCTCCTATGTCACCTCGCTCGACATGGCAGGCTGCTCGATCACGCTGACGGTGCTCGAGGATGAGACGACGGCGCTTTGGGACGCTCCGGTGCACACGGCGGCGCTGCGCTGGGGGATGTAGCGTCGCGCGGGCTTTTCTGCGACCATGGTCGCCTGTTGTTCGCGATATTGCCCGGTTGATGCTGCTCCCGCTTTCACCTGCCGAAGAAAAGCTGCTGCTCGAATTTGCCGATCCGGAGGCGCCGTCCGAGCGGGGCGGGGCCCTCTCGGCAAGCAGCCTCATGGCGCTGCTCGCCAATGCCGAGTTCCACGGCGTGCTGCCGATCATGCTGCGCAAGCTTCGGGAAATCGGCGAGGCCGATCTGCCGAACGATGCCGCCCTGCGGCAAAAACTCTCCGGGCTTCGCGATCAGGCTACACTGGCGACCGGGCAGTCGATGCTGCTGCAATATCACGGCGACCGCATCATGAAGGCCTTGGCCGCGAAAGGCGTTGCGGCTCGCATCGTCAAGGGCCCGGTGTTCGCGCGCAAGCTTTATCGCCATGCTGCCGATCGGCCGTTCACCGACATCGACATACTTGTCGATCCGGCCAGCATCGGCGAGGCCAACAACGTGATCGCCGAATGCGGCTTCACGCTTGCCAGTGGCGAGGCCGAATCGCATGAGTTGCAGGAGTTCAAGTGGCTGGAGAAGGAGAACTCCAGCCTGCTGATCGAGCTGCATGGCAATCTGGTGCATGACACCGGCATGCGGCGGCGCCTGTCGCTCGGCTTCCGCGAGTTGCAGATCATTGACGGCGGCGAGGCCGACACGCCGGCGTCGCTGCTCACCATCGCCATCGTTCATGCCGCCGGAGGCCACAAATTCCACCGGCTGCAGCTCTGTATCGACGTGCTGCAAGGTGTGCGCGCGCTGCAATCGCCGGAAGCCGAAGCGCGCCTTCTCGATGCCGCGCGTATGACCGGCATCGAGCTCGAGCTGGCGACCGTGCTCAATGTGACCGGGCGGCTGTTCGACGAGCCGCGCGCGATCGCCCTTGCCAACCGCATCAAGCCCGATCTGTCGATACGGCTCGCCAAATGGCTGATCACCGGCAACGTGCTGCTCAGGGTCAATTCGCGGGACAAGATGCGCTCGCGCCTTAGCCGCGACGCCTTCCGCTGGGTCCAGCGGCTTGCCCGGCCAAGGCCCTATCCGGCCTGAAAGCCCGTTTGGAGATCTACTCCTCCACCGCGCCGCGGATCAGCCCCGCTGCATCGGCCGGGCTTGAGCCGACTTCCAGGGTGAAAGTGGGGACGGCCCTGACCAGTGCCGCGATCGACGCCATCCGCCGTTGCTGCATCGGCAACAGGCCGGTCAGGCCGGTCCTGACATTGTCGGTGGCAAGCGCGACCATCGCATCGGTCCTGGCCAAGCGCGTGAGCCGGGTGTGGCCGTCGGTCGAGCGCGCCAGATGCAGCAGCGCCGAGACCGGCCTGGGACGGACGTCCTCGATGCGAATGATCTCGGCGAGACGCTCCAGCGAGACGGCCTGCTCGCCCTCGGCGTCCCATCTGTCGCCAAGGCAGGGCGAGAGGAATGGCAGCATCGCCGCGGTGTTGCGATGGATCTTCACCTTACGCGGCATGCCCCAGGCTAGGGTGCCTTCAGATGTTGCACCGAGGATCATCACATCGTCCGAGCATAGGCCGAAGCCCTGCGATGCCAGCGCCATTGAAGTTGTCGACTTGCCAGTGCCGCTCGGCGCATGGATTAGCACGAGCGCCCCGCTATCGGGCAGCGTCAGACCGGCGGTATGGAGCATGTACTGCCCGCCGGAATCGAGCGCGGCATCCAGCACCATCATCAGCAGCGTCCATTTGACCTTGCTGTCGGGATGAACGCGGATTTCGGCCGAGCCCTCGTCGGCACGGATCGAGGCCGTCTGGAGGCCGGGAAAGACCAGATGGACGACGTCGTCGGCGTCGATGATGCGGCAATGGCCGTCCAGCGGCACTTCGCCGTCGAAGGCGAGCTTCCCCTCCGGGTTTTCGGGCAGCGCCGACGTTTCGAGGATATCGATGCGAAAGCCGGGTTCGACCGCTTCATTGACGCGCAATGTGCCGAGCATCAGATCGAAGCTCGGCCAGAGCTCGGCGCGCTCTGCCGATATGCCGATGACCTGGCCGTTCAGGTCATAGCAAACGGTGGCTGCGGCGCCGGTCAAGCGGCGCGCGCCTTCACGCTGCCGCCGGGGTGGCGATAGATTTCAACCATGTCGGGAAGGCTGTCGCTGACCACCGGCTTGCCGTCGAGGCAAACCCAGCAATGCGCCGAAAGGCGCGGCTCATGCATCGATTTGGCATCGACACCGAAATGGAGGTCGGGGTTGAAACCCGCCATCCGCAGGAAGCGGAAACCGAGCAGCCCTTCCCTCAGGCATCTGCGATCACGCATCACCCAGGGATGCCGAACCGTGCGGTTGACGCGGCTGACGACGTAGCTCCATGGCAGGCCACGATAGGGTGTGCGCAATTGCAGCGGCGCCAATTTCAGCACGCTTTCGAAGTCGCGCCGGACGACCAGTACCGGTATCAGCCGGGCGCTGAGCCACAGATGAGTGCGGAACAGGGCGCGCAGGAACGGTCCGCCGGCCATCACGCGCCCGGGTCGGCAAGGATGCCTTCGGCCACCAGCTCGGCGGCCAGCGCCGTCATGTCGTCGCCGAGCGTCGCCTTGTCGACCTCGAATTCTTCCGACAGCAGATCGACGATGTGGTCGAGGCTGCGGGCGCCGTCGACCTTGTCGAGGAACGCTTCGGTGGTGCCGTTGCAGGTGTAAAGCTGGCCGCTGCGCGCCAGAAGCACCACGGCGCCGTCGCCGACATGCTGCACGGAGGCGTCGTCCGCCATCCGCAGAACCGTTTCAAAGGCGATTTCAGCCATACGCCCGCTCCCTATGCCGAACTGCAATTAGCGCGGCATGCCGTCGCTGTCCATTGCCAAGCGGGCAACGCTGCGTGTCAGACGGCCGGGCCTATCGGGCCACTCGGGCCCGCAACGATGCTCGACAGCTTCCCGCGCCTGACCGGAACCGGTTTTTCGTAAGTTCTTTCCATCAAAACTTCCCCGGAAAGACTATCCAACTCGCGCGAGAATGATGGTGGGCTGGAACCACTATCAAGCCGCCGTTCGCGCCAGGGTTGCCATCTTTCCCATAAGTAAGCTAAGAGTCTGCCGGCTTTTTGGGGAGTGGACAGTATGCGTTACAACTGGGATCGCGCTCCGACGGCATTCGAACGCCATCGGAAGGCATTGGCCGCCGCCATTCTAATAGCCGGCGGTGTCGGGCTGATGCTGGCAGCACTGCCGCTCTAAGCCGAATTCACTTGCTGACGTCATAGCGCGCTCCGATCCGGGAGCGGCTGGATCCGTTTGCCGGCAACGCCGACCAAAATGCGAGGAGACATGGCCGGCCAAAGCGGCTTAGGCTATTGCCATACGACGGAATGTTCCTGGGGAGGAAAAGTCGATGGCCTCACGCTACCACGAAGTCTATGAGGGCTGGAAACGCGACCCCATAGCGTTCTGGGCCGAAGCGGCCAAAGCGATCGACTGGTATTCGCCAGCCGAAAAGGTCTTCGATCCGGCGGCGGGCGTCTATGGCCGCTGGTTCACAGGCGCCACCTGCAACACCTGCTTCAATGCCATCGACCGCCACGTGGCGGGGGGGCGCGCCGACCAGCTGGCGCTGATCCATGACAGCGCGATCACCGGCACGATCCGGAAATTCACCTATGCCGAACTGAAGCGCGAGGTGGTCGCGCTCGCCTCTGTCCTCAAGAACCGTGGCATCGGCAAGGGAGATCGGGTGATTATCTACATGCCGATGGTGGCGGAAGCGGCGATCGCCATGCTCGCGTCGGCCCGCATCGGCGCCGTGCATTCAGTGGTGTTCGGCGGCTTCGCCTCGCATGAGCTCGCGACCCGCATCGACGACGCCAGGCCGAAGCTGATCATCACCGCCTCCTGCGGCCTGGAGCCGGGACGCGTCGTCGCTTACAAGCCGCTGCTCGACAAGGCGATCGAGATGTCGAAGCACAAGCCCGATGCCTGCCTGATCCTGCAGCGCGAGCAATTGCGCTGCGAGATGAAGGACAATTACGACATCGACTATGCCGATGCGGTCGCCCGCGAGCGCGCCGCCGGCGCCAATGTCGACTGCGTGCCGGTCTTGGCCACCGACCCGCTCTACATCATCTACACCTCCGGCACGACCGGGCAGCCGAAGGGCATCGTGCGCGACAATGGCGGTCACATGGTCGCGCTGAAATGGACGATGGACAACGAGTTCGGCGTCAACCCCGGCGAGGTGTTCTGGGCGGCCTCCGACGTCGGCTGGGTGGTCGGCCATTCCTACATCGTCTACGGGCCGCTTCTGCATGGCTGCACCAGCGTGCTCTTCGAAGGCAAGCCGATCGGCGCGCCGGACGCCGGCACCTACTGGCGGGTGATCTCGGAACACGGTGTGGTGGCGCTGTTCACGGCGCCGACCGCCTTCCGCGCCATCAAGGGGCAGGATCCGCGCGGCGAGTTCGTGCCGAAATACGATCTGTCGAAATTCCGCACGCTGTTCCTCGCCGGCGAGCGCGCCGACCCCGAGACCATCAAATGGGCAGAGCAGAAGCTCAACCGTCCGGTGATCGACCATTGGTGGCAGACCGAGACCGGCTCGCCAATGACCATCAACCCGGCCGGGCTCGGGCTTTTGCCGGTGAAATACGGCTCGCCGGGCGTGCCGATGCCGGGCTACGATATTCGTATTCTCGACGATGCCGGCCACGAGGTGCCGCGCGGCACGCTCGGCAATGTCGTGGTCAAGCTGCCGCTGCCGGCAGGCTGCCTGCCGACGCTCTGGAACGCCGACGCCCGCTTCCGCCAAGCCTATCTCGAGGAGTTCCCCGGTTTCTACAAGACGGCCGACGCCGGCATGATGGACGAGGACGGCTATCTCTACGTCATGGCCCGCACCGACGACATCATCAACGTCGCCGGGCACCGCCTCTCGACCGGCGCGATGGAGGAGGTGCTGGCCGCGCATCCGGACGTCGCCGAATGCGCCGTGATCGGCATCGCCGACGCGATGAAAGGTCAGGTGCCGCTCGGCTTCGTCGTGCTCAACGCCGGTGTGGCGCGCGACACCGGCGCCATCGAAAGCGAGGTGGTGGGCCTGGTGCGCGAGCGGATCGGCCCGGTCGCAGCCTTCAAGACGGTGGTGACGATCAAGCGGCTGCCGAAGACGCGCTCCGGCAAGATCCTGCGCGGCACGATGCAGAAGATCGCCGACAAGGAGGAATGGACGATGCCGGCGACCATCGACGATCCCGCGATCCTCGACGAGATCACGGCGGCGCTCAAGGGGCGCGGCATCGGGATCTAGCCGCTCGCGGGATCGCAACGCGAGGCAGCCTCACGAATGCATCCTGCGCTGCAATCGACTGTTGTGCAATGCAGCAGCACCCCCTAGAAGTCTGCCCGGGGGGCCGTTCCGAAGGCACGGCATGGCTCAGCACAAGACCACATTCGGCGGCGTCGACATTTTGCGTTTCTTCGCCGCCGTCATGGTGATGTTCTATCACTACGGCTTCTGGGTATGGGCGTTTCCCGACGGCGTGTCGGCGCGCTCGACCGGCGGCATCCCTGCCCATCCCGAAATGGCGTTTGTCGGCTCCGGCTGGGTCGGCGTTCAGGTGTTCTTCGTCATCAGCGGCTTCGTCATCGCATTCAGCGCCGAGAATTCGACGCCGCTGAAGTTCTTCGAAGCTCGTGTCAGACGGCTGGCGCCGGCGGTCTGGGTCTGCGCGCCCATCTCCGCGATCGTGCTGCTGATGGTCGGTCTTTCCTGGCCGACCGATGCCGTGGTGCGACTTGCCCGCACGGCGCTGTTCGTGCCGTTCGAGCCATGGGTCGACAGTGTCTACTGGACGCTCGGCATCGAGATCGCCTTCTACGCCATCGTCTGGACCCTGCTGCGGTTCGGCCGATTCGACCTGATGGAAGCTGTCGCCGTCATCATCGGCCTGCTCAGCACGGTGTTCTGGTGTCTCTATTTCGCCTTCGGCTGGACCGATCTCGCGGAGGCGCGCTGGCTGCAGCTCACCCTAGTGCATCACGGCGCATTCTTCGCGGTCGGCGTGCTGATCTGGCTGATGCGCTTCAAGGCGGTGACGGCGGCACGGCTCTGCTTCTCGGCGCTGTTTCTCGCCGGCGGGGCGCTGCAGATCGTAAGCTCGGTCGACGTGCACAGCATCAAGGTGGAAGCGGCGATGCCCTATGCGCCGCCGATCATCATCTTCCTGGCCGCGGTAGCGCTGATGGCTTGGTCGCTGCGCCTCAACCTTTCCTGGGGCGGCTGGCGCCGGATCGGGCTGATGACCTATCCGCTCTACCTCATCCACGATGTCGTCGGCGCGGCGCTGCTCGGCGTCCTGATCCGCGCCGGCGTGCCATATCTGGTTTCGATCCCGATCGTCGGCATGGCCATGATCGCGGCAAGCTGGCTGGTGGCGGCCGAGGCCGAGCCGCGCGTCCGCATGCTGCTCGACCGCACGCTTTTCCGCTATCGGCTCAAAGCGGCCTAAAGCGCATCGCGCCGAAACGGTTCAGGCGACGCTTTTCGGGGTATTGACGCACGTCGTTTTGCCAAGACCGCTGCGCCTTTTTGGCGATGTGCATCGAGCAGCCCGGTGTGGAAATGTTTGCATTCGACATGATATCGAGGCTTGGTCCACGCTCCGTGGCATGACCCTAGTTTGAGTACCGAGCCTCAATCCGTGAGCCTGTTCCAACGATCGAGACGACCCCGGCCCTTGCCGCGCGAACGGCTGATGATGGATATGCGCGACACGGTGGTCTACGCGATCGGCGACGTGCATGGCTGCTACGACGAGCTGCGCACGCTGGAGCAGAAGATCGAGGCCGACGCGCTGCAGTTCCGCGGCCGCAAGATCATCATCATGCTGGGCGACTATGTCGACCGCGGGCCCAATTCGCGGCGCGTGGTCGAGCATTTGATGGCACCGCCGCCAGAAGGTTTCATGCGCGTGTGCCTTGCCGGGAACCACGAAGTGGCGATGCTCGCCTATCTCGACGGCCATCTGTCACTGGAGCCGTGGCTCCGCGTCGGCGGACGGGAAACGCTGTTCTCCTACGGTATCGATCCCGACCGCCTGGCCGATTTGTACGGATCGAGCGAAGAGGTAGTCGAGCGTATCCGGGAGGCCATTCCGGCCACCCACGTCGCCTTCATGCGCACGCTGCCGGTGATGATCTGTTCGGAGCGGTTCCTTTTCGTCCATGCCGGCATCCGGCCCGGCATCGCGCTCGAAGCGCAGGACGAGGCCGACCTGCTCAACATACGATCCGAGTTCCTGGCGGCGGCTCACCGCCTCGATCGCTGGGTCGTGCACGGACATACGATCGTGGACGTTCCGACGCTCGACGGGCGCCGGCTCGGCATCGACACCGGCGCCTTCCAGAGCGGCCGGCTGACCGCCCTCAGGATCGTCGGCAAATATGGGCGGCTGCTGTCGACCGGAGAATAACCGCCGCGGCTTTTCGTCGGATGAACTGCTTTAGGCGGCATGCTTGGCGCGCGATTCCGACTTCTCGAGGTAGTAACTCGAATAGCGGTCGAAGAACTTTTCCGAACCGCCGAGAGAGCCGTATTTCGCCAGCTTCTTCAGCTCGACCTTGTTGAGCACCGCGCCGGTGATCTTTTCGGCGATGTAGGGTTCCGACTCCAGCATCGAGCGCACCATGGCGCGTGGCGTGCGTCCCCACTCGGTGACGAGCACGAAGCCGTCGACCAACGGCGCGAAGGCCTTGGCGTCGACCACCGGGCCGAGCGGCGGCAGGTCGACGATGATGTATTCGAACGTCTCCTTGGCGTTCTCGATGAAACGCCGCATGCCGGCGGAGCCGAGAAGCTCGCTGGTGTGCGAGAACTGGCCGCGCACCACGGCCGGGATGATCGCCAGCTTGGTCTGGCGGTCGACCTTGCCGACCGACTGCCAGGTCTGTCCATTGACCACCGCTTCCATCAGCCCGTGCTCCGACTCCATGCCGAGGCTGCGGCTGAGGCCCGGATTGCGCAGGTCGCCATCGATCAGCAAAGTCTTGGCGCCGTTGGCGGCGAGCAGACCGGCGAGGTTCGCCGCAACCGTCGACTTGCCTTCCCCGGGCAGGACGGAGATGACGCCGATCACCCGACTGCCCTTGTCTTCCATCACCACGTCGAAAGCGATCTTGGCATTGCGGAGCGTTTCGGCGAACATCGATGCCGGCGCATCGAGGCTCACCCGCATGCGCGCCCGTTTCTCGGCGGCCGACAGGCTGGTGACCTTGCCGTCGGCCGGCAAGTCGTCCGGCTTCGACTCCTTGGGCTTGCCGCCACCGATCGTCGGCAGATAGCCGAGGAACTTCAGGCCGACACGGTCGCGAATGTCCTCGCCTGTCCGGAAGAAGCGCTCGTTGAATTCGTTCAGGCCTCCGCAGCCGGCGCCGAGCATGAGGCCAAGCACCAGCGAGAGCGCCAGCACGCGCAAGGTGCGCGGAGCCGAGGCGGTGAGAGGCATCGACGCGTCGGAGATGATGCGGACCTTACCGACCGGGAATGACTGCTGCTGCGACGCTTCCTCGTAACGGCTAAGGAAGGTCTGATAGAGCGTGGTCAGCGCCTGCGCCTGCTGATCGAGCTCCTTCAGCCTGACCTGCGACTGGTTGTCGATCGAGCTCTTGCCTGCCTGGGTGGCGATTTTCTCCCTAAGCGCGGTCTCGCGCGCCTGCGCCACCTGATAGTCGTTTCGATAGCTTTCGGTGATCTGTTTCAACTGTCCGAAGATCTGCGCCGAGACGTCGGCCTTCTCCTTGGCCAGCGCAACCGCCTGCGGGTGATCCTTGCCGAAGTTGTTCTCCACGTCCTGCAACCGTTTGGCGATCGCGAGATAGCGGGTTTTCAGCGCGATGATGACCGAGCTGCTCGGCTGATCGGCCGCTATCGCCGAATCGTTGAAGGCGCTTTCGGAGCCGCTGTCGACGATCGCCTTGTACTGCTGGTAGCGGGCGCTGGCGCGGGCTGTATCGGCCTGCGCGACGATAAGCTGGGCGTTCAGGTCGGCGAGTTGCTTGTCGCTGAGCAACTGGCCGTCGCTGTTTGCGGAAAGCCCGTGCTCGGCCCTGAACTTCTCGACCGCCAGCGCAGCTGCCTGCGAGCTTTCGCGCAGTTCGGTCAGCCGGCCTTGCAGCCAAACGGCCGCGCGCTCGGTGGCGTCGAAGCTGGCGTTGAGCTGGTCGGCAAGGTAGGCGTCCGCATAGGCCTTGGTGATGGCCGTGGCCAAAGCCGGATTGGTCGACTGATAGCCGATGCTGATGACATTGCTGCGGCCGTTGCGATCCGCCATCAATCCGGTTTGCAGCACGAGGACCGCGTAGTCATGGGTTGCCGCCTTCATCATGGCTTCGCGCGTTGCGGCATCGACATTCTCGATCCCGGGGATTTGGTTGCCGCCGCCGCTGCGGAAATAGCCGACGATGCCGCGCAAGAATCCGATTCCCTGGGCCAAAGCCGATTGCGGCGGGTTCATGAATTCTTGGTTCTGGTCCAGCTTCAGCTTGTCGACCACCTCCGATGCCAGCCGCGCCGAGTTGAGTATCTCGATCTGGCTGAGGATCGTCGCGTCCGTCTGCTGCGTGGCACTGACAGCCGAAATGTCGTCCACGACCTTGTTCAGGCCGTCGTCGATCAGCACGCTCGCAAGGGAGGTGTATTGCTTGGGCGTCGTCTGGAGATAAATCACACCCAGGAATAGACCGATGACGGCGCAGACCGCCACCACCTTGGCCTGCCGGGCGGCCATGCCAAGCAGACGCTCGATGTCGATGAAGTCTTCACCCTTTTCCGGTTCGGTGGTGGGCAATGGAATCCTCTTGTCGAGAGGAAAGTTGGCATAATTCATCGTCGGTCCAATTCCAGGTTGCAGGCGCTACCGGCCTTCGAAGAGTGTCGTCGTTACCAGAAAAGGCCACGCAACATTCGTGCCACGGAGCGCCCGGCCAAGAAGGCCAAGCGCTTGCGTGGCTGTCGCGCCATCGCGATTTCGCATATGCACCCAAAATTTGGGCATTATGCGGCTACTTCCCGGCGCTCGTGCGACCGGACGAATTGCTGCAGCATTTCGAAGACAGGTCCTTTCATGTCGTCGCGCGCCAGAGCAAAGGCGATGGTGGCCTCGATGAAGCCCTCCTTGGAGCCGCAGTCGAACATGCGGCCGTTGAAGGGCTGGGCATAGAAAGGCTGGCTTTCAGCCAGTCGAACCATGGCGTCGGTGAGTTGGATCTCGTTGCCGGCGCCGCGTTGCTGGGTGCCGAGCAGGGCGAAGATCTCCGGCTGCAGGATATAGCGGCCATTGATGTAGAAGTTCGACGGCGCGTTGGCGGGGGCCGGCTTCTCGACCATGGCGGTTACTTCGAAGCCCGAGGCCACCTCGGCGCCGCGGCCGACGATGCCGTATTTGCTGGTTTCCGAAGGATCGCAGCGCTCGACGGCGATGACGTTGCCGCCGGTCCGCTGATAGAGGTCGACGGTTTCCGCCAGGCAGCCCGGCGCGCCGAAGGACACCATGTCGGGGAGCAGCAGCGCGAAGGGCTCGTTGCCGATCACGTCGCGTGCGCACCATACGGCATGGCCGAGACCGTGCGGCGACTGCTGGCGGATGAAGGAGGTGGCGCCGGCCACCGGCAGCAAGCTTTCCAGCGATTGGAGCTGCGCCTTCTTGCCAGTCTGCTCGAGCGTCCCGATCAGTTCAGGGTGCAGGTCGAAATAGTCTTCGATGACCGCCTTGTTGCGCCCGGTGACGAAGACGATGTGCTCGATGCCGGCCTCGAAGGCCTCGTCCACGGCATATTGCACGACAGGCTTGTCGACGACGGGCAGCATTTCCTTCGGCATCGACTTGGTCGCCGGCAGGAACCGCGTTCCGAGCCCCGCCACTGGTATGACTGCCTTCCTGACTTTCTGCATCGCTTATTCCTTCTGAGGATATCGCTTTTTTACCTATCGCTGGCTATGAAACCGCATTCCATGCGCCTGCATACTTCACCTCCCCGTGCCCACGGCAAACTGTGCCGCAACCCTTCTCAGCCGAACCGCGATCGGCATCGACATATGCCGGACCGCGGCCGGATCGCTGAGCGCCGTGCGTATCGCCTTCAGCGGCGCACGCGCCTTGATGTGCTGCACCAATGACAGGAACGAGGCCGCCTTGCGCAGGCTGCGGCCGCGTCTGGCGAAAGCCGCCTTGGCGCCGTCGTCCATGAAATGCTCGGCCGCGAAGGCGGCATCGGCCTCGGCCATCGCCTCGACATGATGCAACTCGAGCACGCGCGAGATCGAGCCGGTGCGGATATGGTAGACATAGCCGACGGTCGGCTCGACCACGCAGCGGCCGCCTTTGGCCAGCGCGCTCGCCAGAAGAATGTAGTCTTCGCCGATGCGCAGCTTCTCGTCGTAGCGGAGGTGATTATCGTCCAGGAAACGGCGCTGGAAGATCGGCTTCAGATAGCCGAGGTTGAAGCGCGACTCGAAGACGATGTTGCCGGCGATATAGTCGGTCAGCGAGATTTCGCCGAGCCCTTCGAGGTACCTGGTCGGGAACATGATGTCTTCGGGCGTGCCGTCTTCGCGCACGACCTGGACATTGTCGACCGCGATCTCGGCACCCGCCTTCTCCGCCCGCGCGATCATGGCCGCCAGTCTGCCGGGCAGGACGGCATCGTCGGAATCGAGCACGGCGACCCAGCGGCCGCGGGCCAGATCGAGCCCGGCATTCCTGGCGCCGCCGGGGCCGCGGTTGGCAGGAAGCGCGACTACCTTGACGATGTCCTGAGGATAAGCGCGCGCGACATCGAGCGTGCGGTCGCTCGACCGGTCGTCGACGACGATGACTTCGATCGCGACATCGCGCTGCGCCATCGCGCTGGCGATCGCCCGGTCGAGAGTTGCCTCGGCGTTGTAAGCGGCGATGACGAAGCTGACGTCAGGCTGCACGCTTTTCCCCTTCCTGCGGAGTGATGCCGTACTGGCGGATTTCGCGGACTCCGACCAAACCGCTGACGACGCCGAGATGCATAATGCCGCGCAGCATGCTGCGGTTCCGTCGCACCGGGCTGACTGCGGCCAAAAGCGCCATACCGAAGCAGTAGCCCGCCTTCGCCGAGGCGAGACCGACCTGGCAGACGCGACGCAGGCCGCCGGTGTTGCGCCCGATGAGATGACCATGCGTCTGCCCGAAGCGGAAGCGGCGGCGGCGCAGCCAGTCGAAGGCGGCCCTCGAACTCGGCACCACCTCGTCGACAAAGGCGTGCGAGGCAAAGGCGATGCGCCCGCCGGACTTGACCACCGAATCGAAGAATTCGGTGTCCTCGCCGCCGGTCTGGCCACGCGCCAGGCTGAAGCGCCGGTTGCGCAGGCTTTCCTCGGTCATCCTGAGCAGGACATTGCAGGTGTAGCCGGTGCGGATCTCGCCGCGCACCCAGACGGGCAAGGTCGAGTGGAAATCGCCCTTGCGCATCCAGTCCGGCGCGTCCTGGCGATATGTCGCGCGGACCGGCCCGAGCACGGCCGTCGCGCCCGTCGCCTCCGCGGTCGCCACGAGTTCGACGAGCCAGCCCGGCGAAGCCGTCTCGTCGTCGTCGATGAAGGCGACGAGGTCCGAGACGCTGGCATCGAGGCAGGCGTTGCGAGCGATCGAGATGTTGCGCGCCGGCGCGTGGCGATAGCGGATCGGCAGCTTCAGTTCCTGCGCCAGCGCCTTCACCAGCGGCTGCGCACTCGGCTCGTCGTCATTGTCGGCGACGACGATGCCGATCTCGAAACCGGCGGGGTTCTCCAGCGCGGCGATGGAGCGCAGCGTGTCGGCAAGCTCCGGCCTGCGGAAAGTGCAGATGCAGATGTCGATGCTGCCGCTCTTCTTCGCAGCCATCACGCCGCCTCACGCGACGGCTGCGGGCCGAAAAGTTGCAGCCAAAAGCCCATGGACCAGCCCAGATGCATGACCATCACCGACACGCCGGCCAACGCGATGGCGGGGTTGCGCTGGCTGATCGCGGTCCGGATGCCGTAACCGAGGCAGACACCCGCCCACACCAGAAACGGCACGGCCGCCAGCACAAAGATCGGAGACAAGAGCGCCATCAGGACCACCGGAAACACCAGCAGCGGGATCATTTGCCGCAACTTGGGCATCATGCGATGCTTGAGCACGTTCCTGGCGCGGCCGCGGCCATAGCCGAGATATTGGAAAAACAGGCTCTTCAAGGTGGAGCGCGGATAATAAACCATCTGCGTCTTGCCGCTCATCCAGATGCGGTAGCCGGCCAGACGGAGGCGGTGATCGAGCTCGGCGTCCTCGTTGTGGCTGAAGCTCTCGTCATAGCCGCCCACCGCGCGGAACGCGGCAATGCGCATCAGCGCATGGTGGCCGTGATCGACCCACTCGCCGGCCGACATGTGGCGGTGCTTGGAGCCGCCGGTACCGAGCCTGGAATTCTGCGCCGCCGCCACGGCCTTCTGCACCGCGCCCGTGCCGCTGGTCAGCATCGAAACGACGACCGAATCCGCACCCGTGGCTTGCGCTTCCTCGACCAGCCTGTCGCAATAATCGGCCGGATACCCGCCATGCGCATCGATGCGGATGAGATAGTCGGCGTCGTCGCCGAAGGTCGCCACCGCAAGGTTGATCGCCGCGCTTTGGATGCGCTTCGGATTGGCGATCAGGATGACGCGTGGATCCTCCGCAGCGAGTTCTTCGACGATGCCTTGTGTGCCATCGGTGCTGCCGCCGTCGGCCACGACGATGCGCGCGCCGAGCCGAGCCGCGGCCGGCCGCAGCCGCTGGAGCAGCCCGCCGATATGAGCGGCCTCGTTGAGGCACGGGATGACGATCAGGCTCGATCTCGTCGTGCGCGTCATCGGGTTTTGTCCATTCTTAGCCATCCTATGCCAGCGCCTCGGTCGCAAAGCTCCCGCGACCGGCGGTCAGGCCGCGCAGCTTGTCTACGAAAGCCAGGCAATCGCTGCGGTCGTAGCTCCAGGTCCGCGGATTGCGTGCCAGCACCCGCGACTTCAGCTTGCCGTAGTGTTCCTGACCCATTCGGCCGAGCGCGGTGTCGAGTCCTTCGGACGTGGCCTCGGACAGAAGCACACCGATGTCCTGCTGCTTCAGGAACCGGCCGGTTTCGGTGCTCGCCATCGAGATCGGCACGGCGCCGAAGCGGCAGCCTTCGTAGAGCCGGTTGGGAAGCAGCCATTCGGAATTCTGGCCCTGCTCGAAGAAATCGATCGCCCAGGAGAAATGCACCTCGCGGTAGATCGCCGCCATGTCCTCCGGATTGCGGTAGGGACCGCGGAAGGAAAGCCAGGGCTCGGCTTCGACAAAGGCATGAAAATCCGGGAATTCGGAGAGCGCGGGACGCCCCCTGAGCACCACTTCAAAGCGTCCGTCTTGCCGGCGGGTGAACTCGGCCAGGAGCTCCAGCGAGCGCCGGCAGCGCAGCGCGCCGAACCAGCCGATGCGCCAAGGCGGCGCTACCGGGCTGTCGTCCTCGCGGCGATGATCCGCCGGCACGGGCATGGTGTCGAAATATTTGTTCTCGATCAGCTCGACCGGCGCCGCGATTTGCCCGAACGGCTTGAAATAATTGGCGACGAAGGCGGGAGAGCTGGTCACCAGAAGCTTGACGTCGCGGGCCAGATGGCGTTCGGCGCCGCGCAACGTCTTGCCGATCAGGTCGTTGCGCAACACCAGCCGATGGATGTCGAGGCACTCGTAGACGATCGGCACGCTGGCGCCGAAAGCGCGCCTGGCGCGGCTGGCAAGCGCCAGCATCTCGAGATTGCGCGCGATGATCAGGTCGGGTCGCGCCAGGCCCGCGAATTTGGCGCCGATCGACATGGCGGCCTTGGCAACTGCGCCGATGCGCTGGGCGAATCGGCCATCGCGCGTCGGTCCGAGGTCGACGGGCCTGATGCCTTCGATCTCGGCGATCGGATTGGAGGTGCGACGGAAGCCCGCCAGGGTTATCCCGGCGCCGCCTGCCCTGAGCATTTTTATCCTCCGGCGCACCGCCGGGTCGGATATGTCATGCACAAGGTACAAGACATGCAGCATGAAACTCGACCGCTTTTGGGCCCGCCACCCAAGAGGGGATGCTAGTACAGCTTTTGCTGCATCGCAACATTTTTGGTGCAGCGTAGCAATCGGCGCACATTTTTTGTTGCGCTGCAAAAACCTCTTGCGGTAGTTTGTGCATGGCGGCGGGCGCCGGTCGCGATGATGACTGGCGCAAAATCAGGAATCCAGAATTTGGAAACCAGTGCATTCGATCCGCCCGAGGGCTCCCTGCGCAGATCGGTCGGGCGCGGCGCCGTCGTCACCGCGATGGCGCAGGGCGTGCGGGTCGCCACCCAAATCGTGTCGGTCATCGTGCTGTCGCGGCTTTTGTCGCCGCAGGATTTCGGCGTCGTGGCGATGTGCGCGCCGGTGCTCGCCTTCATCGCGCTGTTCCAGGATTTCGGCCTGACCCAGGCGACGATCCAGAAAACCGGCATCCGGCACGAGGAGGTCAACTACCTCTTCTGGATCAACACGGCGGTGAGCGCGATCCTGGCCTGCGTGCTTGCTGCGGCGGCTCCCCTGGTGGCCGCCTTCTACGGCGAGCCGCGCGTCACGGGGCTGGTTGCCGCCTTCGGCCTGCAGATCATGGCCTATGGTCTCGGCGCCCAGCATCTGGCGTTGCTGACGCGCCGCATGGAATTCAGCCGGCTCGCCGTCATCGACGTCGCCAGCGCCGTTACGGGCCTTGTGGTCTCGATCGCCTGGACCTTCATCGACCGCTCCTATTGGGCGCTTTTTGCCGGCACGCTGACCGGCGCCGTGTTGCCGACGCTTTGCTACTGGGTGTCATCGCGCTGGCGTCCGGGGCTGCCGCGCAAGGTCGAAGGCATCAGCCAGCTGATCAATTTCGGCGCCGGCATCACCGGCTTCAACTTCGCCAATTTCTTCGCCCGCAATCTCGACAATGTGCTGATCGGCAAATATTGGGGCGAGGCGCAGCTCGGCCTCTACGACCGCGCCTACAAGCTGCTGCTTTTCCCGCTCAGCCAGATCACCAACCCGCTGTCGAAGGTGATGGTGCCGGCACTTTCGCGGCTGAAGGACGAGCCGGACCGTTATCGCAGCGCCTATCTGCGCGTCATGCCGCTGATCCTCCTGGTGGCGTTGCCGGGCGTGGCCTTCGCCACCGCCATGTCGGATACGCTCATTCCTTTCGTGCTCGGCCCGCAATGGCGGGAGAGCGCCAACATTTTCCTCGCGCTGGGCTTCGCCGGCCTGCTGCAGCCGCTCAACAATCCGGCCGGATGGCTGTTCGTCAGCCAGGGCCGTTCGGGCGATTTCATGCGCTGGGGCATCATCACCGCCGTCACCTCGGTGCTGGCCTTCGCCATCGGCCTTCCTTATGGCGCGCTCGGCGTCGCGGTCGCCTATGCGGTCAGCGAATATTTGCGGACGCCTTTCCTCTGGCTCTATGTCGGCAAGGCCGGGCCGCTGCGGGCGAGCCATGTGCTGCACGCAGCCGCCCCCTTCGTGCTCGGCGCGCATCTGGCGCTGGCCCTGGTCTGGGTCGCCAAGCCGATGCTGCCGGCGCAGCCCATCATCGCTCTCGTAGGCGGCGCGGTGCTGTCCTATGTCGTCACCATCATCGTCGCGCTCGCCTTCGGCGCCGGCCGCGAGGCGCTTCGGGAGGCCCTGCGACTGATCCCGGCGCGCGGGTTTTCGCCCGCGCCCAGCGAGGCGAAATGACCTTGCCTGCGCAAACCGCCAGGCATTCCGGCCGCGGCCGGACAGCCCAAAACTGCTGACTTTTGAGGGTTAGGCAACAGCATGAATTACCGATCGATCTCAGACATGAACGACGCGATCGCGCGGAACCTGCACCGGCTGCCGCGCGACATCGACCTGGTGGTCGGCGTGCCGCGAAGCGGCATCCTCGCCGCGACGCTGGTCAGCCTGACGGCGAATATCCCGATGACCGATCTCGACAGCTTTCTCGCCGGCAAGATCTACACCTCGGGGATCACCAAGCGGCGCGCGGCGCTCGATCGGCAGCATTCCGAAATGCGCAAGATCCTGGTGATCGACGACAGCGTTAGCGGCGGCAACGCCATGCGCGACGCGCGCAGCAAAATCGCGGCTGCCGGCATCCCGGGCGATTTCGTCTACGCGGCCGTGTTCGGCCTGCTTTCGCAGCACAACGAAACCGACATCGTCTTCGAGGTCGTGCCGCATCCCAGGATGTTCCAGTGGAACTTCATGCACCACGTCTTCCTCGAGCAATGCTGCGTCGACATAGACGGCGTGCTTTGCCTCGATCCGACGGCGGACGAGAATGACGACGGCCCGGCCTACGAGAAATTCCTCACCGAGGCGCGGCCGCTTCTCGGGCCGACGCGCAAGATCGGCTGGCTGGTGACCAGCCGGCTGGAAAAGTATCGCAAGCTGACTGAAGCCTGGCTGGCCAAGCACGAGATCAAATATGACCATCTCGTCATGCTCGACCTGCCGAGCAAGGCCGAGCGGCAGCGGCTTGGCGCGCATGGCAGCTTCAAGGCCGAGTTCTATCGCAAGTCGGACGCCATCCTGTTCATCGAGAGCGAGCACGAGCAGGCGCTCAAGATCGCCAAGCTATCGGGCAAGCCGGTGCTGTGCGTCGAAACCAACATCGTGAGCTTTCCCGACGCGTTTTCCTTGCCGGCGCTGGAGCAGGCGGCCCGCAACCTGCCGGCACGGCTCAGGCAGATCAATTCGCCCGAGGGGCGCAAGAAGGTCATCAAGACCGCCGCGCGCGCCCTGCTCGGCGAACGCGCCTATGAAATGCTGAAGAGCCGGGTCAAAAGACCAGCGTAAGCAAAACCTAACGCGGAACTAGGGTGCCTCGCGCCGAATCGCATTCAGTCGACGTTTGAGCCGTCGTTTTGATGCCTGTCGCGCCCCAGAACCGCTGCAGATTTCTGGGCGACATGCATTAAGCAGCGCGCCGGGCGCGCTGCCGGGCAGCCCTGTCCAGCAAGGCGAAGAAGGTGGCGAACTGGCGCTCGGGATCGAGTTCCGGGCGCTGCGAGAACGTGAGCGCGGCTTCCGAGACTCGCTCATATTCCTCGCGATCGTTCCACAGCCGCCTGAGCGCCGTGACCCAGTCCTCGAGCGGCGCGTCATAGTCCAGCACGACGCCGCCGGAGCCGATCGCTTCGGGCAGTCCGCCGCGCCGCGAGCCGACGACGGGAATACCGCTGCAATGGGCCTCCGAGGCAACGCGACCCCACGCCTCTTCCCATTTGCTCGGCGCCAGCAGGATCCTGGTGCGGCCGTAGAGAGTCTTCATGTCGTCGGTGCGGTTTTCGAGCTTGATATTGGAGAACGGCGCGATCGTTTCCGCGATGCGGGCGCGGTGATCGTCATCCAGCTTCCAGCTCTCGACGAACAGGAAAGGGATCTCCCTGCAGGCGGCCGCGATCCGCACCGCCAGCTCGAAACCCTTTTCCTCGTAGGGATTGATAAAGGTGACGTACTCGCCCGTCGTCGGCGTGCTGTAAGAGGCCGGATTGATCGTCGGCGGGATTACCGTGGAATCGATGCCAAACTCGCGCTTGTAAGTGCGCGCCGTGAACTCGGAATTGGCGATGTAAGACGCCGAGTTCAGCTCGCGCAGATCGCCCCCGAGTTCATGGAATTCAACATTCCTGAGATAGACCACCAGCGGCACGCCCTCGGCCTCCAGCGCCTTGCCGAGCGGAACCGATTTGTGACACTGCACCACCGCTACGTCCGGCTGCAGCTTCTTTACGGCAAAGGCGGCCGCTTCCCAGGGGAACCAGGCGCGCACCACCGGATAGCCGGGGAAATTGTCGATGACGGCGCGCTGACCGAGGAGCTTCATCTTGGCGCGCGCCTTGTATCCGAACATGCCCTGGCCGAACAAGGCCGCAAGCACCGATGCCTCATGACCGTGTTCGATCAATTGCTCCGCCAGATGATGGGTGCTCGACTGGACCCCGCCGCTGAATTGCGGCGGATAGCCGTTTCCGCCTGCGAAGAGAACTTTCATGGTTCGGCTCCTTGTCACATTTTCTTGGCCAGTTTTCCTGGCTTGCCGGCAAACATGCCGGCGGGCAGTGTCAGGCAGTCTGCTGCTCGAGATTGGCGAACGGATTGGTGCATGGATGCCAGCCGGTGAAGCGGATCGGATCATGGGGCGAGCTGCGCCAGGCATAATCGGTCAGCATGTGGAACTCGGCGATGACCCAGCGCTCGAAATTGCCGACATCCTGCTGCTTGCGCCTGGGTAGCAATTCGCGCGCCCTGTCGAGCCTCACGGTCTCCAAAAGCGTCACCGCGTCCGCCAGCTTTTCGCTCGGGAATATCCACGGGTTGCGGTTGCGGAATTCGAGCACGAATTGCTGCAGGTGCTCGATGCGCATGTTGAGCGGGCCGAAGTATTTCTCGAGCGTGATGCGGACCAGATCTTCATCCGAGAAGGACGATACGGCCGCAGCGGCGATGCCGGTCGAAGCAATGCCGCCGGCAACAACGGCCAATGCGGTGCGTCGCGTGATCTTCATCGACCCCTCCTTCATGCCAGCCGGCTCGCCGCCCGCAGCGAAAGCGCCGCGGCGGTCAGGCTTGGGTTGGCGCAGGAACAGCTCGGATAGGTGCTGGTGCCGACGACGACGAGGTTCCGGAGCTGGTGGTGGATCATGTCGCGGTCGACCACCGAGTCGGCCGGGCCGGTGCCCATCCGCAAGGTGCCCTGCACATGCGACTCGGTCGGCCTTATGCCGCGATCGAATATCTGCTCGACCGGAAGCGGCTTGAGCAGCTCCGGCAGCCTCTCGAGCGCCTTGGCCATGCCCTTGGTTGCATAGTCGGAGGCACCCTTGAAGCTGACGAAGACGTTCTCGTTCTTGTCGAGGATCACCCGGTTTTCCGGGTCGAGCAGGTTTTCGGTGACGATGACCAGCGGCAGCGCCTGCCGCAGCCGCCCCTTCTCGGCTCGCATGCCGTGCTGCCAGCGGTTCTCGAAATAGACCAGCGCCGCCGCGTGCTCGGCGCGATGCGGGCCGTCATAGAGGCCGAAATTCAAGCCGGTGGTGATGGTGCTGCCGTCGAAATTGTCGACGCCGTCGAGATAGACCTCGTAGTTCCAGCCATAGGATTCGTGCAGGCCGAGCCCGACGAATTCGCCGCCGAGCCCCGAGCGCAACATGATTGCAGGGCTCTGGATGGCGTTGGCGCCAAGGATGACGAGTTCGCCGCTGACAGAGTATTCCTTGCCGTCGCGCAGGAAGGCAACCGAACGCACCGAGCCGGCTGAATGGTCGAGCCGCCGCACTTCGGCGCCCAAGCAAACCGACACGTCCGCGTGCTGGAAGACGTGCATCAAACCATTGTTGGCGGTGAACTTGGCGTCGGCCGGGCACAGCCAGCATCTGAGGTTGGCGCAGCATGAGTTGCGCTGCGCCGTCGCGACGCGGGCGCGGGCGGTCGGCATGACGAAATGCTGCTCCGGCTGCGCCGCCTTCATCATCCGGTCCGGCGTCGACATGCGGTGCGGCGGCTGCGGAAACGGCCGCGAACGCGGCAGCATCCGGGCCATGTCGGGGTCGCCGGAGATCGACATGACCTCCTCGGCGTCGCAGTAGAACGGCTCCAGCTCGTCATAGCTGATCGGCCAGTCGTTGCCGACGCCGTATGTGCTCTTCAGCCTGAAGTCGTTGGGATGGAAACGCGGCGTTTGCGCGAACCAGCAGTTGGTGCCACCGCCGAGGCCGATCGTGTAGTTCCACGGCTTGTCGGCATTGTCGGTCTTATAAGTGCTCTCGTCGTCTATGTCGGTGTTGGCGTTCTGGTCAAGCTGCCATTCATGCGTGTTGTGGCGGCCCCATTCCAGCACCAAGACCCGGGCTTTGCGCCGCTTCAGGAACTCATGCAGGAAAAAGGCTGAACCGAACCCGGAACCGATGACGACGAGGTCGAAATGCTCGTTGGCGATTTGTTCGGGCTGAACGTCCATCACCATCAGATCGAATCTCCCGAAACGCGCACGATCATTATCGACCCTCCATCATTGTCGGTCCCACTGTCCGTTCGCCGGAGCCATGCGGCGGGAAGCCGGCGGCGGACACTGTCATGCCGCCATCCTGCCGATCGAGTGGTATTCGATGCCGTAGCGGGCGATGACCCTCGGGTCGTAGAGGTTGCGGCCGTCGAAGATGACCGGTGTCGACAGCGCGTCCTTGAGCGCGTCGAAGGAGGGAGCCCTGAAGCTCTTCCATTCGGTGCAGATGAGAAGCGCGTCGGCGCCGCGCAGGGCCGCTTCCTTGGTGCCGCACAAGAGAAGGTCCTCGCGCTGGCCGTAGATGGCCTGGCACTCCTGCATGGCCTCCGGATCGTAAGCCTGCACCTTGGCGCCGGCGGCCCAAAGCGCCTCCATCAGCGTGCGCGACGGAGCCTCGCGCATGTCGTCGGTGTTCGGCTTGAAGGCCAGGCCCCACAGCGCAAATGTCTTGCCCTTGAGGGCGCCCTGGAAATAGCGGTTGACCTTGTCGAACAGCACCGATTTCTGCGCGTTGTTGCGCTCTTCGACGGCGCGCAGCAGCTTGGCGTCGAACTTGACGCCCTCGGCGGTCTTGATCAGCGCGCGTACATCCTTGGGGAAGCAGGAGCCGCCATAGCCCAGGCCGGGATAGATGAAATGGTAGCCAATGCGCGGATCGCTGCCGATGCCCTTGCGCACCTCCTCTATGTCGGCGCCCAATTGCTCGGCGAGGTTCGCCATCTCGTTCATGAAGCTGATCTTGGTCGCCAGCATGCAGTTGGCCGCATACTTTGTGAACTCGGCGCTACGGACATCCATCACGATCATCTTCTCGTGGTTGCGGTTGAACGGCGCGTAAAGCTCGCGCATCACCGCCTCGGTGGCCTCGCTCGACGTCCCGACGATGATGCGGTCCGGCTTCATGCAGTCGGCGACCGCCGAGCCTTCCTTGAGGAATTCCGGATTCGAAGCGACGTCGAAGGTCAGGTCCTCGCGGCCGCGCGCCTTCAGCGTCTGGGCGACCCTTTCCTTGATCTTCTCGCAGGTGCCGACCGGCACGGTGGACTTGCCGACGACAATCTTGGGCGCGTCCATCTCGCGGCCGATGGCCTCGGCGACGGCAAGCACGTATTTCAGGTCGGCCGAGCCATCCTCGCCAGGGGGCGTGCCGACCGCGATCATCTGGATCTGGCCATGCTTGACCGCCGCGGCCGCGTCGGTGGTGAAGCGGATGCGGCCGGCGGCGTGGTTCTCCTTGACGAGAGCTTCCAGTCCGGGCTCGAAAATCGGGATGAAGCCCTGGTTGAGCCGGTCCACCTTCGCTTCGTCGATGTCGACGCACACCACCTCGTGCCCGACTTCCGCAAGCACCGCGGCCTGGACGAGACCGACATAGCCAATTCCAAACACCGTCAAATTCATTTGGTTCTATTCCTGTTTAAGGCCGGGCCGCAAAGACGGCCCGGCCAGTTAAGATGTCCCCCAGGCCCATGAGGCCTAGATATTCGGCATGATCCGCATCCCAAAACCAGTTCCTACTTTGGGGGACATGCCTAGTTGCTGTTGGTTATGGTGCATGCCAGCGACTCCGGGAACTGGCACGGCTGGCCGAGCGCTGTGAAAGCGATGCGCTTGACCTGCATGGTCACCGTGCGGCCGGGATCGGCGAAGGCGCCCATCCAGTTGGTCAGTTTGTCGCTGCCCCACAAGCTGAAGAATATTTTTTGCGGATTGGTCGGCAATTCGTCCGGGTTGGTCACCTCGTTGACCAGCTTGCCGTTGACATACCAGCGCAGCCGGTCCTTCTCCCAGACGAACCCATAGTCGTTGAAGCCCTTATCGGCGCCGCCTTCGACGTCGACCAGCTTGCCGTTCTTCGGCTTGCCTTGGATGTAGCTGTTCACCTGGACTTTGGTCGGGTCCTTGGTGAGGACCTCGAAGTCGATCTCGTCCCAGGGCTTTTTGTCCTGCGGTCCGATATAGGTGAAAAAGGCGGCATTGAGGCCGGATCCGGTATCGGTCTTCATCCGCGCCTCATAGACGCCGTAGCCATAGCGCTGCTTGGTCTGGACCTCGGCGCAGGCGAACTCGCGATCCTTCAGCTTGCGCTTTTCGAAGCTCAGCGACAGCACGCCGTCCGAAAGCCGGACAAGGTCCTTCGACCATGTGCAGTTCTGATGATTGCCGTTGCTCCAGCCGTCGGAGACGAACCAGCGCGAACGGTCGAAATTCGAAAAATTGTCGACGAAGGACGGCGCGCTCTGCATCTCCTCGGCATGCACCGAATGGGGTGGTGCCACAATGGCGGCCGCGGCCGCAACCAGCGCGCCGGCGAGCCAGAGCTTAAGCGTCTTCGACCTATTCGAATTCGCGCGCGGCATGCTGCAAGCAGCCGCGGTGGAGGTGTCGTTCGGATATGCGTTCATGACAAACTTACCTTTGTGCTGTCCGCCCCAACCCAAAGTCATTCCTGGCCCGCCTCCAGAGAGCCGCTTCTGATCCTCCCCCCTCTTACTCCTCTAATGTTTTGCAGCTATGACCGCGCCTGGAAGCGCTGTCAGCCTCTGCCCGCAGACCTTGCCTGTGCGGCCTGCGAACCGGGTTGCCCGACACCATCTTCGACAATCGCGTCGAGCGAATGACGCAGTTCCTTCATCAGACCTTTCTGACGCGTGAGTTCGGCGATGCGCCGCTCGTAATTCAGGATCGCGCCGGTCATCGTGTTGACATCCGACGACTTGTCTGTCGACGCGGAGCCGTTCTCCATTGCCTCGACCAGGAAAGCGGCGTTGGTCGCCGTCGACCGATAGCGGCTCTCCAGCCCGGTCTTTTCCGCTTCGATCTCGGCGGAGATCTGGTCGAACAGCTTCGCCAGACGGTCGAGCCGCTGGAGATCGGTCTGCCGGTCACGCGCCGGATCCCTGGATCTGAAGCCAAAAATCGAAGCCATTCGATCGGCCTTTCGAAATTGCTGCACCGCAGCATAGCTTGCCATTCTCGGGGCACGTAGGCAACCTCGTAGTTTCGGAAAGCGGATTTTTTTGGGAACGGCGCCCGCGCTGACCGCCTTTGTCGGATCATTCCGTCGCGGGACTTGTTGCCGGCAACAGGAAGCGCATCGGCGGCACCTGCTGCTTCGCAGCAATGCCGGCGCGGCGGAGCAGGGCGTCCAGCTTGTCGGCCGCCACGCCGCGAACGATCGGGATCAGATTGGACTGGCTGGCCAAGGCATAGGCGGCGGCCGATGCCAGGCCGCGCTCCGCCTTCACGTCAAGGAAATTCCGCAGCCGGTATTTGTCGCGCACATGGCGCTCGTGGCGCCGCAACGCGGCCTTCGAGCCCTCCGGCAGGTTGCCCAGCGCCAGCAAGGCCAGGTCGGCATCGGCAAGCCGCTTCAGATCCTGCGTCCTGTGGCGGCCGCTCAGCGAATCGGCGCGAACGATCGCACCATAGCCGCAGGTCTTGATGATCTTGAAACGCGCGCCGCGGGCGACCGCGCGCGCATAGAGCTCGTAGTCCTCACCGAGCCGCAGGTTTTCATCGTAGCTCAGCCCGTGACGATCGAGGAACGCCCGGCTGATCACCGGCTTGAGGAAGCCCAGTTCGCCGCGCAGCACGCGGCGACGGGAAATGTTGCCTTCGATGAAACGCTCGAAGTCGAGGAATTGCGGTTCTGGCGCGAAGGAGGGAGCCGCGACC
>NZ_RZSN01000290.1:0-4371 GCF_003997315.1 Mesorhizobium sp. M1A.F.Ca.IN.020.04.1.1 | reverse complement strand
ACATTATCGTCCAAACGCAGCGTCTCTCGGACGGTGGAAGACGGGTTATCTCCATATCGGAAATTACGGGCATGGAGGGCAACGTCGTGCAACTCCAGGAAATCTATCATTTCGTTCGGCGCGATGTGGCGGCCGACGGCACGATCGTCGGTGATTTCCGCGCCACCGGCGTCCGTCCGCGCTTCGCGTCCGAAGCTGCCACGCTCGGGTTTCAATTCGCTAAGGACGCCTTTAACCCGCAGGCTGCGCTATGACCACGCAAACCTTGCTTTATTTTATTTACATGCTTGCAGCCGCGTCAGTTATCCTTGCGGGCGAGGCGATGTACCTGTCGTACGCCAGCCGTCGCTCGCGCACCACCACTATCAATTTGCGTATGAAACGGCTCGCAGATGACGCTCCTGCCGCAAAAACCTTACACGGGCTGTTAAGCGAGCGCGGTCTCAGTGAATCAGGCGATTTCCTATTGAGATTTGTCTGGCTGAACCGACTCTACACCCAATCGGGCATCACAGGAAATCCACTGTCGTTCGCCGCTATGTTCGTCTTGTCCGGCCTGGCATTGGCGCTGCTTTTTGCCTTTGTTCTCAATTTTTCCGCATTGGCTTCCACGCTCATTTTCCTTGTAGTGGCAACCGTGTTGCCTATTCTCGTTCTGCGCCGAGCACGCAACAAGCGAATCCAGAGATTCGCCGCGCAGCTACCCGACGCATTGGACATGATCGTGCGCTCGCTGCGGGCCGGCCATCCTGCTTCAGTTGCTATAGGTCTTGTCGCGCGCGAGATGCCGGATCCCCTGGGCACGGAATTTGGCATCGTTGCGGACGAAATCACCTTCGGCCTCAGCGTGGAGCAGGCGGTTCGAAAGCTTTCCCAGCGCGTCGGCTTTGAAGGCCTCCATCTGCTTTCGGTGTCGCTTTCGATCCAATCGAAAACCGGCGGCAACCTGACCGAAATCCTCGCCAATCTTTCAGCCGTTCTCCGTGAGCGGCAGAAGCTTCGGATGAAAATCAGGGCGTTATCTGCCGAGGGGCGCATATCGGCATGGATCATTTCCCTCTTTCCGATAGTAATGTTTGGCATCCTACAGTTAGCTGCTCCTTCATATTACGGAACGGTCTGGAACAATCCAATAATATTGCCGGTTTTTACGATCTTCGGACTTTGGGCGATTCTGGGTGACTTCATCATGTACCGCATGGTTAACTTCGACTTCTAACGGGAATAGATAGAGTTGTTCTCTGGTGCTCAAGATCTTAGCCTGTTGATCTCCATCGCCGTGTTCGTGACGGCCACGGCGCTGTTCCTATTTGGGGCACTCATCATTCTGCCTGCGCTTCAGACGAGGAAGCTGGTTACACAAAGTTTGATGGCGGAAGGCATCGCCGACCGGCGATCGCTGGCTGGACAAGACCAACTGGCAAAGATCGCGGCCCAGCGGCCGGTAGACGCCTATTTTCGTACGCTCGAGAAAGAGCGTGGAGAACCAAATGCTCTCGAGGCCAAGCTGTTTCGAGCTGGCTTTTATCAAACTAGTGCGCCTGTCATTTACACCCTGGCCCGGCTTAGCGCGGTGTGCATAGGCTTCCTGGCAGCCTATGCACTTCTGTCACGGGTGTTACCGCAACACCTGCCAGCTTTCATACCCTTTGCCGGCTCGGCTCTTTTCGGGCTCGCATGCCTGGTCGTCCCAAGCGTCATGCTGGACCGTTTCGAGAACGGGCAGAAGCAAATCTACCGGCGCGGCTTTCCCGACTTCATGGACATGATGATCACCTGCGCCGACGCCGGCATGAGCCTCGAGGCGGCGGTTGAGCGGGTAAGCCAGGAACTGGCTGGCACCCACAAATGGCTGGGCATCCAGCTGGCAATCATGAATCTGCAACTCCGGGCTGGCAAGCCGCTGCGCGAGGCTCTGCGAGATCTTGCCGACCGCATCGGGTTGGACGAGGCGCGATCGTTGGCGGTGCTTTTCCGGCAATCCGAAGAACTCGGCACGAGTCTCACCGAGGCGCTGCGCGTTTACAGCGATGAAATGCGAAGCCAAAGGATCCTTCGTGCTGAGGAGCGCGCCAATTCCTTGCCAGTGAAAATGATGGTTCCTCTTGGGATTTGCATTTTCCCCGTGGTCATGATGATCCTCATGCTGCCGGTGATCATTCGCATGAAGGGCATTTTCTTCTAAGCCGTCATATGCTTAGGTTCTGAACTGAGTCGGGGACTCGTGGGACACACAATGACAAAGCGCCTCGCAGTCGCGACCAGCCTGCTGCTTATCTTCCTTGCGGGCTGTCAGACAAAAGACATCGCCGACGGCGTAGTTCGCACCAATGAGCCTGCGAAGGGCGACTACACCGCCTTCGGCGATGCCTTTGACGGGCTGAAGACCGTCAGCGACGTCGATTACTATGCCTCGGACCAGGCGGTCACCGAGGCCAAGACCCAGTTCCGCTCCGAGAACTACGGCAATGCCGGCGCCTTGTTCTACAAGGCGACGCGGCTGGCGCCAAACGATGGCGTCGCCTGGTTAGGCCTTGCCGCTTCCTGCGACCGCATTCGTCGTTTCGATCTTTCCGACATGGCCTATAGGCGGGCCTACAAGCTGCTCGGCGCGACCCCTGAGTACTACAACAACGTCGGCTATTCCTATCTGCTGCGCGGCAAGCTGCAGGACGCGCGGGCGAATTTCCTCAAGGCCTATGAACTCGCCCCCAACGATCCGACCGTGGCAAACAATCTGAAGCTTCTGTCGTCCAGCGTGCGGAACATCGAGCGGTCATGAGCCTTTTGCTTGCCGCGTCGCTGCTGCTCAAGGTTTTAGCCATTCCACTGCTTGCTAGGGTCGCTTGGGTCGATTTCTCGACGCAGAAGATCTCCAACCGCGACGTTCTGCTGCTGCTTTGCCTCGGGCTGGGAGCGTTGCAACTCCTAGCCGTTCAGGCGGGATCATGGTGGGACATGGGCTTGAGCGCCATTGCCGGCCTTGTCCTGTTCATCGCGCTCTTTCCGTTCTGGGTTCTGCGCAAGGTCGGTGCCGGCGATGTGAAGCTGATGGCGGTCACACCGTTTCTGATTGGAGGAAGCGGTCTCGTCGTCTTTTCGGTGTTTCTGCTGGGTTTCGCACTCGCTACAGCGGTCCTGGTAAAAAATCCTTTTCTTTTGCCGGCCGGGATGTTCCGCCATTATGTGCAGCACCTGGATCGCAAAGGCGTCGTGCCTTTCGGCGTGCCAATCTCGGCAGCTGCGATCTGCACGATCGCGTTTCAGATCTATGCCAATGTGGCACTGGCCAGTAGCTCCGGGGTTCTAGGGCAGCTTAACTAGCCAGCGCTTTCAAAACCCCGCGGTCTGTTTCCCCACCAGCTTCAGTCTACGCTTTTCCACCTTGAAAAACGGCATCGATCTTTGGCTCGAGCCGTCTGCGCGGAAGCGGAACAGGCCGGTCGAGCCGCGGAAGCCGCTGGCGTTCTCCAGCACCTGCTTGGAGAAACCGTTCGGGCCGACCGAGCTTGCTATGCCGGCCGACAGCGCCACCATGTCGTAGGCGTAGGCGACGTTGACGTCGGGCTGGTAGTTGTAGGTCGCCTTGAAACGGTCGGCGATCGGTCCGGTCTCGCTCTGGTCGAGCGTTGCGATATAGGCGCCCTCATAGAGCGGATCGATCGGGCGCTCGAGCCAGCGTTCGGTGCCGATCAGGCTCACCGCCTTGCCCGGAATACCCTTCGCCTTAAGGGCCGACAGCACGGCGACAGGGCTGCCGTCGCCGCTGGCGACGACGACGGCGTCGGGGGCCTCGACCAGCGAGCCCATGTCCGACACCACCTTGGCGGCGTCCGACGCCGAATAGGGAAGCGTCACGGCAAGCGTCGCGCCATAGATGCTGAGCGCGTTGGCGACCCGCGCCTCGACGGCGCCGGCGTTCGCGCCCGCCGGCACCAGGAGCACGAATTTCTTGGCGCCTTTGCCGGCAATCGCTGCCGCGCCCGCCGCCGCGCTGTCGGCTTCGCTCAGCCGCACCGCATAGACGCCCGGGCCGCCGGCGAAATTGTCGGCCAGCGCCAGCACCGGCGGCCGCTGCGTGCCGGAGAGCTTGGCAAGGTGCTGCGCCGCCGCAAGCTCGGCCGGCCCGATGACGATTTTCACGCCGCCCGAAGTGATCGCCTTCACCGCCAGGTCCTTGGCATAGCCGCTGTCGCCGCGCGTGTCCTCGATCGTCAGCGTCACCAGCTTGTCGCCGAGATCGGCCATTGCCAGCCGCGCGGCATCATACATCTTCCTGCCGTTCTCGCCCGCGCTGCCGGGGGCGGAGAGCGGCAAAAGCATGGCGATCTTGGTCGAGCCCGTGCCGAGCGTCAGATTGGCCTTGGGAGC
>NZ_RZSN01000289.1:0-4439 GCF_003997315.1 Mesorhizobium sp. M1A.F.Ca.IN.020.04.1.1 | reverse complement strand
CACCCCGCCGCTGTCGGCGGCGCGCTGGCTCCTGGTGCTGATCGTCGCCGCCGGCGTCTATTTCTTCCACGGCTTCCTGTTCCCGGTGCTGGCGGCGCTCGTCATCGCCTTCGCCAGCTGGCCGCTCTACCGCCGGCTGCTCGCCGGGGTCGGCGGCAACCGCACGATCGCCGCGACCCTCGCGATCCTGTTCATTCTGACCTTCCTGGTGGTGCCGATAGCGCTCGCCGGCACTTACGCCATCAACGAGCTTCGCGAGTGGGTGGTCTGGGCGATCGAGACCAACCGCCACGGCTCTGCCACGCCCCAATGGATCGCCACCATGCCGGTCGTCGGCGAATGGCTGAACCAGCAGTGGACGGCCAATCTCGGCCATCCCGGCGGCATCGGCGAATTGATCCAGATGGTCAGCGGCTCCAACATCGGCACCATCTATCGCGGCGCGCTGGCCGCCGGCGGCAGCGCCTTCGGGCTGCTGCTCACGCTGCTTTTCATGTTGATCGCGCTGTTCTTTGCCTATCGCGACGGCGAGGGCTTCGCGGCGCAGGTTGATCGCCTCGGCGAGCGCATCCTGCCGACTCGCTGGGAGCGCATCTCGCGCGTCGTGCCGGCTACCATTTCATCGACCGTCACCGGCATGACCGTCATCGCCATCGGCGAGGGCGTGGTGCTGGGTGTCGCCTATTGGCTGGCCGGCGTGCCGTCGCCGGTCACGCTCGGCGCGCTTACCGGCATCATGGCACTAATCCCGGGCGGGGCGCCGCTCTCCTTTACGCTGGTGTCGATCTACCTCGCGGCCAGCGGCAAGTTGTTTGCGGGCCTCGCGCTGTTCGTCTGGGGCGCGGTCGAGCTTTTCATCGTCGACAAGACGCTGCGCCCGAAGCTGGTCGGCGGGCCGATCAAGCTGCCTTTCCTGCCGACCTTCTTCGGCCTGATCGGCGGCGTCAAGACGATGGGCTTCCTCGGCCTGTTCATAGGCCCTGTACTGATGGCGCTGCTCGTCGCCATCTGGCGCGAATGGCTGCGCGAGGTCGAGCTGATGGATGAGCTTCCACCTGCCGCTGAAGAAGGGAACGGGCCGCCACGGATCGAGACGGCGCCTGAGACCAGGAAAATTCAGGCCGGGTAGGCGACGGCGAGCGCCGCGCGGCGCCTGCGGCCTTCGTGCAATTGCCAGAGCGAGTGGGCTACCAGCGCCACGATCAGGATCGCGCCGCCGATCAGGCTGTTTCGTGTCGGAGCCTCGGCAAAGACCAGCCAGACCCAGACAGGCGCGAGCACCGTCTCCAGAACGTAAAACATCGCCACCTCCGGCCCTGAAATATATTTCGGGCCGGCGGCGAGACAGAAGAACGAGATCGGCATGATCACCGCGCCGTTGAAGATGATCCACCACGGCGCGTTGACGTGCAGTCCTTCACCCGAGACCATGAATGCGGCGAGCGCCAGCGGAAAGACGACGCCGACCAGCGCGGTGAAGCCCATGTCCTTGCCGCTGGCGCGCGAGATGGTGATGGCGAGTGCGACGAAGAAGGCCGAGCAGAGCGCCATGAAATCGCCGAACAGTTTTCCGGTGCCGACCGAACCGCCGACGATGATCAGCACGCCGACGATCATCGCCAGCATTGCGATCACGGTGCTCAGCCGCGGTCGTTCTCTGAGGAACAGCCAGGAGAGCAGCGCCGCGAAGACGGTGTTGAAGGCCAGGATGAAGACGAGGTCGGCGGTCGAGGTATGATAGACGGCGGTGACGAAGGTGATCGAAGTCAGGCCGTAGCAGATCGCCGCCGCCAGGCCCGACCAGCCGGGGATGAGCTTCGGCGCTTTGCCGCGCACCGCGCGCCAGACGACCCAAATCAACAGGGTGGCGACAAGCGTTGTCCCGGTCCGCAGCGCCATGATGGTCCACGGGCTGCCATCCGCGAGCCGGATCAGGGGAATGTCGAAGGTGAGCACCAGGCCGCCGATGGCGGTGATCAGCAGGCCTTTCTGATGGTCGTGGTGGGAAGACATGATTGGTCTCGCAATGATTTGCAGGCGGCGGCTGGCTCGATGGCGCACGCTTCCAGCGAGTGGCGGAAACACCAGCTTCCTGCCCCTTGAAACAGTTTAAGAACGGGCTTTGGAAAAAAGGTCAGCGACTGACCGCTTCGTGGTCGTAGCGTTCCCAGCCTTTCGGACCGAGATGCTCCTGCGGCATGAACCGCATCTTATAGCTCATCTTGCGCGAGCCGTTGACCCAGTAGCCGAGATAGACGTGGGGCAGTCCCATCGCCTTGGCGCGGGCAATGTGATCGAGGATCATGAAGGTGCCGAGCGAGCGGTCCTCGAAATCGGGATTGAAGTAGGAATAGACCATCGACAAGCCGTCGGCCATCTTGTCGGTCAGCGCTACGGCAATCAATTCACCCTGGCCCTTGCCGGTGATGAAGGTGTCGGGGCCGCGGCGCCGGTATTCGATGATCTTGGTGTCGACATGCGTGTCCTCGACCATCATCGCATAGTCGAGCACTGTCATGTCGGACATCCCGCCGCGGCGATGGCGCGCGTCGAGATAGGCGCGAAATAGCGAATATTGCTCGGTGGAAGGCTGCGCGTCGTGCATGGCGCCGATGAGGTCGGCATTGCGCTGAGTGACGCGGCGCATGTTGCGGCTGGCGGTGAACTCCTGCGCCAGGATGCGCACCGACACGCAGGCGCGGCAGGATTCGCAGGCCGGCCGGTAGGCGATGTTCTGGGAACGCCGGAAGCCGCCTTGCGTGAGCAGATCGTTCATCTCGGGCGCCTTGTCGCCGACAAGGTGCGTGAACACCTTCCGCTCGAACTGGCCCTCCAGATAGGGGCACGGGGACGGCGCGGTCAGGAAGAACTGCGGCGACTGGGTCGGATGCTGCGTCATCGATTCTTGGACACGCTCCTGCGAATCGCCCTACCTTTGGCCCGGCCGGCGAAAAATTCAACAGGATTGTGCTGTCGCGGCCGGCCCAAGCTGTTCATATCTAGCACAACCGGCGCGGCGAGGGCGGCCGCACATAGCGTCAGCTATCGGTGCGGGTGACGACGGTGCCGAGAAGCAGGTCGTGCAGCGTGCGCTTGCGATCGGAAAACAGCGTGACCAGCAGCACCAGCGGCGTCAGGATGACGTTGCCGGCCCAGAACAGCACCGAATGCACGACGGCGGTCAGGCCGTCGATGCGCGTGCCGTCGAGCCTCTCAAGCCGGATGCCCATGATCTTCATGCCTGTTGTGGCCTGGTCGCGGCTGCCCAGCGTGTTCCAGATATAGAGGATGGCAACCGCCGGAAGCAGGACGGAGAACAGGGCCCAGCCCAGGCCGAAGGTCAAAAGCCCGAGTAGGGCGACCAATATGGCGAAGGGGATGGTGAGCAGCGCCACGATGAAATAGTCGAGGACGAAGGCGAAGATGCGCCTGGTGCGCACGCCGCGGTAGACGCGTGTATCCTCGAGCCTTGTGGTGATAATCTCGCCGTCCAGCACGCGCGTGTTCATGTGTCATGCCTCGCAACAGGCCGGAAATAAGTCTCGGCCATTCGCCACTGAAATGGTGAAAGCCGGTGGCGGAATCAAGATGGACTGCTCGTGACGCCCGCGCGGCAGGCTGTGGCGAGCGGCGCTGCGGCGATTGAATTCATGGCGCGGATCGCGTTAGCCTGCTGCGGCGCAACAAGACGCCGAGGGGATGGGGAATATGGACTACGACATGCTGGTCATCGGCAGCGGCCCCTCCGGGCGCCGCGCCGCGGTGCAGTCGGCCAAGCTCGGCAAGTCGGTTTTGGTCATCGATAGGGGCCGGCGTCTCGGCGGCGTCTCCGTGCACACCGGCACCATTCCGTCCAAGACGCTGCGCGAAACGGTGCTCAATCTCTCCGGCTGGCGCGAGCGCGGCTTCTACGGGCGCGGCTACCGGGTCAAGCAGGATATTTCGGTCAGCGACCTCGTCGAGCGCCTGCACAAGACGCTCGATCACGAAGTCGAGGTGCTGCAGCATCAGTTCATGCGCAACGCGGTCAAAAGCGCGCGGGCCACGGCCAGATTCATCGGTGCAAACAAGGTCAGCCTGACCACCGACAATGGCGACTATAGCGAGATCGGTTTCGCCAATGCGCTGATCGCCGTCGGCACCAGGCCGCACCGCCCGCGCGACGTGCCGTTCGACAAGACGCGCGTCTTCGACAGCGACGAGATGCTGGAACTCGACCGGTTGCCGCGCACGCTGACCGTCATCGGCGCCGGCGTCATCGGCGTCGAATACGCGACCATCTTTTCGGCGCTCGACGTGCCGGTGACGCTGGTCGAGCCGCGCAACACCATCCTCGATTTCGTCGATCGCGAAATCGTCGACGACTTCATCCATCAGATGCGCGACCGCGGCATGACCATTCGCCTCGGCAGCACGGTAAAAGAAATCGCCTCCAAGCC
>NZ_RZSN01000288.1:0-4481 GCF_003997315.1 Mesorhizobium sp. M1A.F.Ca.IN.020.04.1.1 | reverse complement strand
GTAACGGACGGTGAGCCTCGGCATCGCGACCAGCACCAGAAGAGTGTAAGCGGCGAAGAAGAGGTTGGCGCCGATGGAGTAGGGCAGCGGCGCCCCCAGCATCAGGGCGAGAAGCAGCGCGACAATGCCGATGGCCGCAGCCAAAGCGAACTGCACGTGCCGGTGGATCGGCGTGTTGAGGGATATGTCGTCGCCCATGGCCGGTTCTCAAAGGGCTTCGGGTCAGCCGGGTGTGGCGGATTTGAGCGCCCGCCGCAAGATGCGGTCGAGCTCGCCGAGAAAGTTTGACCTGTCCTTCGCCGTGAAGGCGGCGTTGAAGCCGCGGCTTTCGCCGGTCTCGCGCAGATGCTGCTTCAAATCCCGCATCGCCACCGCCATGCCGATGGTCTCGGGCGTGAGGGGACGGCCCGTGGGTCCCAGCACATGCGCGCCGAGCGCCACCGTGCGCGCGGCAAGCGGGATATCGGCCGTCACCACGACATCGTTGAGTTTGGCGTTCTCGACGATCCAGTCGTCCGCGGCATCCGCGCCCTTGGAGACTACGACATTGCGGACCATCGGATCGCGCGACGGGCGCAGGCCGCCATTGGAGACATAGGTAACCATGACGCCGTGCCGCTCCGCCACCTTCTCGACCTCGGCCTTCACCGGACAGGCATCGGCATCGACATAGATGATAGGTGCTGGCATCGTCTCTCCAAATGTGCAAAGGGCCGGCGTTGGCCGGCCCTTTACCAGAAATCCCGCAATCGTCAGGCCGCCAAGGCTCCCGACTTCTTCGCCGTCCAGGTGGCGATGTAGTCCATCAGGGCGGGGTTGAGGCAGTCATAGGGTTCGAGCCCGATCGATTTCAGCTGGCCGCGGATGCCGTCCATGCGGCTCGGGTCGACGCCGGCTTCGATGATGGAGGAGACAAAGGCGGCAAAGCCGGGCGGCGACCAGCCGTCCTCCTCGAAACGCTCGGGATGGATAAAGGACAGACCCTTGAAGGGATGGTCGCGCTCGACCGGGCCGTACATGTGCACGCCGCAGCTGGTGCAGGCATGGCGCTGGATCAGCGCTGCCGGGTCGACCACCTTCAGCTTGTCGCCATTCTCGGCCACAGTGACGTCGCCGGTGCCGGCAACGGCCACGACCGAGAACACCGCGCCCTCCGGCTTCCAGCATTTGGTGCAGCCGCAGGCATGGTTGTGGGCGATCTGGCCCTTGACCTTCACCTTCACCGGATTGCTGGTGCAGAGACAGACCAGCGTGCCGCCGGAAAAGGCAGCACTTTCCTTCGGCAGCCCGTTGTCGATCTTCGGATGCAGTTTTTCCGCCATTCGTCCTTCCTCCCATGTTGAGCCGCATCGGTGCGCGCTCCCGCCCGCGACCGATGCGGCTTTGCTTCAATAAACCACGACGCTTCGGATCGACTTGCCCTCATGCATGAGATCAAAGCCCTTGTTGATGTCGTCGAGCGTCAGCGTATGAGTGATCATCGGGTCGATCTGGATCTTGCCTTCCATGTACCAGTCGACGATCTTCGGCACGTCGGTGCGGCCGCGCGCGCCGCCAAAGGCGGTGCCCATCCAGGTCCGGCCGGTGACCAGTTGGAAGGGCCGCGTCGCAATCTCCTGGCCGGCGCCGGCAACGCCAATGATGACCGACTTGCCCCAGCCGCGATGCGAGGCCTCGAGCGCCTGGCGCATCACCTTGGTGTTGCCGGTGCAGTCGAAGGTGTAGTCGGCGCCGCCGATCTGGTCGGCGCCGCGCTTGGTCAGGTTGACCAGGTAAGGCACGATGTCGCCGTCGATCTCCTGCGGATTGACGAAATGCGTCATGCCGAACTTCTCGCCCCAGGCCTTCTTGTCGTTGTTCAAGTCGACGCCGATGATCATGTCGGCGCCGGCCAGGCGAAGGCCCTGGATGACGTTGAGGCCAATGCCGCCGAGGCCGAAGACGACCGCGGTGGCGCCCTGCTCGACCTTGGCCGTGTTGATGACGGCGCCGATGCCGGTCGTGACGCCGCAGCCGATATAGCAGATCTTGTCGAAGGGGGCGTCGGGATTGACCTTGGCCACCGCGATCTCCGGCAGCACGGTGAAGTTGGAGAAGGTCGAGCAGCCCATATAGTGGAACAGCTTCTCGCCGCCGACCGAAAAGCGCGAGGTGCCGTCGGGCATCAGGCCTTGGCCCTGCGTGGCGCGGATGGCGGTGCACAGATTGGTCTTGCGCGAGAGACAGGACGGGCACTGCCGGCATTCGGGCGTGTAGAGCGGGATGACATGGTCGCCCTTCCTGACCGAGGTGACGCCCTTGCCGACATCGACGACGATGCCGGCGCCTTCATGGCCGAGGATCGCCGGAAAGATGCCTTCCGGATCGGCGCCCGAGAGCGTGAACTCGTCGGTGTGGCAGATGCCGGTCGCCTTGACCTCGACCAGCACCTCGCCCTCGCGCGGCCCCTCAAGATCCACCTCCATGATCTCCAGCGGCTTTCCGGCATCAACGGCAACTGCGGCACGCGTTTTCATGAGGCATTCCTCCCAAGGCAATCTTAAAAGTCTCAGCTTTATGGCAGGCCGCCGAGCCTGCCCGGCGAGGCGAATACCGCCTGCCATTTTCTTGCGCTCGCCACCACCTTACCGGGTTCGAAGGTGGCGGCCAACGTCTGTTGCGACGTTTTTCGACGCCGCTTCTGCGAAAGCATCGAGCGCCGAAGGGCGGGGGCTGCAGACACTTGAGGCGCGTCGGGATTGTCCATAGAACTGGACGGCTTCGCCGGAGGAACGACATCCGAATGTTCAAGAAGATCCTGATCGCCAATCGCGGCGAGATCGCCTGCCGCGTGATCAAGACGGCGCGCAAGATGGGGATCGCCACGGTCGCGGTTTATTCGGATGCCGACCGCGACGCCGTGCATGTCGAAATGGCCGACGAGGCCGTGCATATCGGCCCGTCGCCGGCGGCGCAGAGCTATCTAGTGCCTGAGAAGATCATCGCCGCCTGCAAGGAAACCGGCGCCGAAGCGGTGCACCCGGGTTATGGTTTCCTGTCGGAACGCGCCTCTTTCTGCGAAGCGCTGGAAAAGGAAGGCATCATCTTCATCGGACCGAAGCCCAAGGCGATCCGCGCAATGGGCGACAAGATCGAATCGAAGAAGTTCGCCAGCCAGGCCAAGGTTTCGACCGTGCCCGGCTGGCTGGGCGTCATCGAAAATGCCGACCACGCCGAAAGGATTGCCGGCGAGATCGGCTATCCGGTGATGATCAAGGCCTCGGCCGGCGGCGGCGGCAAGGGCATGCGCATCGCCTGGAGCAGCGCGGAAGTGCGCGACGGCTTCGAGCGCGCGCGTTCGGAAGCGAAAAGCTCCTTCGGCGATGACCGCGTCTTCATCGAGAAATTCGTCGTTGACCCGCGCCATATCGAGATCCAGGTGCTGGCCGACGCGCATGGCAATGCGCTCTATCTGGGTGAGCGCGAATGCTCGATCCAGCGCCGCAACCAGAAGGTGGTCGAGGAAGCGCCGTCGCCGTTCCTCGACGCCAAGACGCGCAAGGCCATGGGCGAGCAGGCTGTGGCGTTGGCGAAAGCCGTCGATTACCAGAGCGCCGGCACGGTCGAGTTCATCGTCGACAAGGACAGGAACTTCTATTTCCTTGAAATGAACACGCGATTACAGGTCGAGCATCCGGTGACGGAGCTCGTCACCGGCATCGATCTGGTCGAGCAGATGATCCGCATCGCCGCCGGCGAAAAGCTCGGCATCAGGCAAAACGAGGTGAAGCTGAACGGCTGGGCGGTGGAAAGCCGTCTCTATGCCGAGGACCCGTTCCGCAATTTCCTGCCCTCGATCGGCCGGCTGACGCGCTACCGGCCGCCGCAAGAGGGCACGTTCGGCGATGTGGTGATCCGCAACGACACCGGCGTTGCCGAAGGCGCCGAGATATCGATGTTCTACGACCCGATGGTGGCAAAGCTCTGCACCTGGGCGCCGACGCGGCTCGAGGCTATCGATGCCATGTCCGAAGCACTGGACGGTTTTGTCGTCGACGGCATAGAGCACAACATTCCGTTCCTCGCTGCGCTGATGCAGCATCCGCGCTGGCGCGAGGGGCGGCTTTCCACCGGCTTCATCGCCGAGGAGTATCCGGACGGTTTCGCGCCGGTCGAACCGGACGGTGAGGAGATGGCGGTGTTTGCCGCGATCGCCACCGCGATCGAACTGCTGCGACGGGACCGGCTCGACCGGCTCAGCGGCCGGTTGGCACCGCATTCGGGCCATCTCAAGCGCGACTGGGTGGTGAAGATCGGCGCGGACTATCTTTGCGCCGGCATTCTGGACGGCATGGTCTCCATCCCGATGGAGATCGATCTGTCGATCAATGGCAGCGAGCCGCTGACGGTCGCCTCCGACTGGCGGCCGGGCGACGCGATCTGGCGCGGCACGGTCGGCGGCAACCGGATCGCGGCGCAGGTCCGGCCAGTGCTGAACGGCC
>NZ_RZSN01000287.1:0-4498 GCF_003997315.1 Mesorhizobium sp. M1A.F.Ca.IN.020.04.1.1 | reverse complement strand
ACATTGATCAGCAGACGTCCGTTGGAGATGCGGTCGAGGGTAGCGGTCATGCGCGCGGCCAGCGTCGGCGACTGCAGGCCGGGTCGCACTGCGACCAGGAAGCGCAGCTTTTTCGTCAGCGGCGCCAGCGCCGAGGCGACAACCCACGAATCCTCGCACGACCGGCCGGTCGGCAACAGCACGCCGTAGTATCCAAGCGTGTCGGCGGCCTGTGCCACCTGGGTCAGATACTCAAGATCGACCGCCCTGCCGCCTTCGGACGTGCCAAGATAACGGCTGTCGCCATGCGTCGGCAGGAACCAAAGAACCTTGATGCGATCGGGGATTTCGGCAGCCATATCCACTCTCAATGAGCCCAAGCGACTTTGTGACCGCAGGCGCCAAGGGCTCCAACGGCCATTTCATCAAACATAAGTCTATTAAGTCCGTAGAGATTATATTTTCTATTTCGAGGCTGGAGCCTGGAATTTCCTTTTCCAAACGGCACCTCATGCGGAGCCACCACCGCAGCTGCCGCTTCTCAGCGAGCTTTGTTGGGGCGTCATCGCGTCGAAGTCTGCATCCTGGCAACGGTAGTGCTGGAGCCCTTCCGACTGAGATGAGGCGCTTCGCGGCGCCACCGAGACGGTAGAGCCGCTGTCAGTTAAACCTCCGTCGCCTCGGCCAGTTCGAGGGCATCTTCTACGTCGTCGCCGGTACCGGACCGTGTTTTCGATCTTAGTGTGGGCCAAGAGAATCTGAACCGCTGAAGGTTACGAGCTGCCTTGTAAATGATTGACGCTTTGGTACGCCTCAGCGAATGCGTGCCACACTCGTCGGGCCTAAGCCCGATCGTCAAAACCCCCTCGTTCACGAGGCGGGCATACTCACTCGCTCATGTGACCCTTTGGGTCGATTCTGCTGGGGAATGCATTGTCGTCGACGGTGCCGCCGCGCCGTTCCAGCCATGCGAGAAGACTGGAACGTGCATCGCTCATCAACTCGAACTGCACACTTCAGCCTGTCTTCTGTTGCATGACCATCGCGCGAGTTCGAATTTCCGGCCCGAGAACCAAGGTGCCGATCTTGATCTTGACTAGGTCGCAGCCGCGCAATTTGCTATCGATTGCTAGATTGAAGAGGGCTTGATCGCGCAGTCGCCGCTCTCGATCGAGAAAGAACCGGATCGTCCATATCTGTCGAGGTTTCAACGGGCGTTTCGTTCCGGCCTTCTTGCCCGCGTTCCACGCGCGGCGATCGGGAACAGTGGGGTCATAGTGAGAATGTCCCATTTCGTTTCTCCTTCGGCCATGATTGGCCACTGGAGGAACGCCCAGCTACTTATGCGGTTGAAGGGGGACCGTAACCTGCCGGTCAGCTAATTTGATACGACAATGATAAGGCGCCTAGGCATACTTCATGCCCGAGGCTGACACGTCTCGGCGATGGCACTTATAAGCCCGATCTTCGTAGGCACGCCATCGAAGTTGTCGTCAGAGACTATTCCGCCGCAATCCGTTGACCGCCAGCGCGGCGCAAGAGCGCATATCCCACCTCATCGACCGCCTGCGCGGCACGCTTGCGGATCGCGTCGGACACCAGAACGCCGTCGGTGAAATCCTTGTCCGTCGCATAGACGGCCGTCGGCAAGGCGAGAGCCTCGAAGAACCCGAACAGCGGCCGCAGCTGATGCTCGACAATCAGCGCATGCCGTTCGCCGCCGCCGGTGGCAAGCAGCAGCACCGGCTTGCCCCTCAGCGCCGACGGGTCGAGCAGGTCGAAGAAATGCTTGAACAGCCCCGTGTAGCTGCCCTTGTAGGTCGGCGATCCGACCACCAGCACATCGGCGTTGACGACTTTGTCGAGAACATTGCGGCCCTGCTGATCGAGATCGCGCGCCCATTTGGCGCTGCCGAGCGACGCTCCGACATCCTCGATGTCAAAGGTGCTCGCCGACAAATTGTTGCGGACCGCGATATCCCTGACAACCTGTTCGACAAAGCCGCGCGTCTTCGACGGGCGGGTGAAATTTCCGGAGAAACCGACAACGGTAGGATTGGGCATGCTGTGGCTCTTTCTCGGTAGGTCGACGCCGGGCGTCAATGTCTATAATTTTTATAGACTCCGGCCCGCTTTAGAAGGAACGATCCGCCCTTGGAGGGCCTCTCACCGAACATTTTTTCCATTGATCGGACAAATGATGGATGCGCAGCCAGCGCCGGACGTCCGGTCCAGACTTGACGTTGACTGCATCGGTTTGCTGCCCTCGGCATGTTACAGTTTTGGGCTGGCCAGGACCGGCAGATGTCAAGGCCGACGATGGGACATTTGTCAAAAAGAACGGCCCCTAAACGACGCTCTAGCCAAGAAGCGTGTCCAGGATTTCGCCCTCCAAGCCGGCAAGTTCGGCCGAGCCACGCCGGCGTGGCCGAGCCCCAGGCACATCAAGGTCGAGCGCGACCCGCCCGGCGCTGATCACTACTACACGGTCGGCGAGCGCAACGGCCTCCGCCACGTCGTGCGTCACCAGCACGGCGGTGAACTTCTGGTCGAGCCAGATGCGTTCCATCAATTGCTGCATCTCGATGCGGGTGAGCGCGTCGAGTGCGCCGAGCGGTTCGTCCAGCGCCAGGATCTGCGGATGGCCGACCAATGCGCGGGCGAGCGCCACCCGCTGCTTCTGGCCGCCGGAAAGCACTGACGGCCATTCGGCAGCGCGGTCGGCAAGCCCGACCTGGTCAAGCATGGCAAGCGCCCGCCGCCGCGCCTCTTCGCCGGCCGCGATCCCGGTAAGCCCGACCTCGACATTCCTCACCACGCTTGCCCAGGGCAAGAGCCTGGGTTCCTGGAACATGAAGCGCGTACGGCTATGGCCTTCCTCCGCGGCACCGAGAGTCAGCGAGCCGCTGGTTGGCCGGTCGAGCCCGGCGAGCAGCCGAAGCAGCGTGCTCTTGCCGCAGCCGCTCTTGCCGATGACGGCGAGGAACTGCCCGGCCGGCACGTCGAGGTCGATGCCGTCGAGCACCACCTTGTCGCCGAAGCGTTTTCCCACGCCCTTGAAGGCGAAGGCGCGCCGTCCCTCGACGGAAATCGCCGGCCGCGCCGGCGCTGGCGTGGCGACGAAGGCGCGGACGGCGGTCAGGCTGGCGGCTGGCATCGAAAGCTCATCCGTTCTGGAACGCGGGGTGCCAGCCGAGCGACAGCCGCTCGAGCAGACGGGCGAGGCTGTCGGCGAGCTTGCCGAGCAGCGCATAGATCAGGATCGACAGCACGACCACGTCGACCAGCAGGAACTCGCGCGCCTGCATGGCCATGTAGCCGAGGCCGGAGCTGGCCGAGATGGTCTCGGCGACGATCAGCGTCAGCCACATGATGCCGAGCGCGTAGCGCAGGCCGACGAAGATCGAAGGCAGCGCTCCGGGCAGGATCACGCGCAGGAACAGCGCGCGCCGGTCCATGCCGTAGACCCGGCCCATCTCGACCAGATGCGGGTCGACGCCCTGGATGCCGAGCAGCGTGTTGACGTAGATCGGGAAGAACACGCCGAGCGCCACCAGGAAGAGCTTTGCCTCCTCGTCGATGCCGAACCACAGGATGACCAGCGGGATCAGCGCCAGATGCGGGATGTTGCGGATCATCTGCAGCGTCGTGTCGGTGAGGCCGCGGCTGAGCCGCGACAGGCCGTTGCCCAGCCCCAGCGCAAAGCCGATCGAGCCGCCGATGGCAAAGCCCGACAGCGCCCGCGCCGTCGAGACGCCGATGTTGCGGATCAGTTCGCCCGACAGCGTCAGCCGCCAGAACGCCTCCGCCACCGCGCTCGGCGCCGGCAAGACATTCGCCGGCATGACACCGGCGCGGCTGGCGATCTCCCAGCCGGCGATGATCGCCGCCGGCAGCAGCCAGCCGATGCCGCTCCTGCCGAGAGGCGCGACAAGGCGCGCGGCGAGGCTCATGACGAGGCCTGCAGGCGGCTGGCGCCGTGGAAGCCGACCGAGAACTCGTTGGCGATGTCCCGGTGCGCCCGCAGCCGGCTGGTGCCGAGGCCGAGGCGCGCGAACAGGAGTTCGGCGACGCGGTAGGCTTCCTCCAGATGCGGGTAGCCGGAGCCGATGATGGTGTCGATGCCGATCGCCTGGTATTCGCGGACACGCTCGACGATCTGGTCCGGCGTGCCGACCAGCGCCGTGCCGGCGCCGCCGCGCACCAGGCCGACGCCGGCCCACAGATTGGGCGAGACGACGAGCCTGTCGCGGCGGCCGCCATGCAGTTCGGCCATGCGGCGTTGGCCGACCGAATCCATTTCTTTGAGGAAGCGCGCCTGCGCGGTCTCGATCTGCGCGTCGGTGACATGGCTGATCAGCCGTTCGGCGGCGCTCCAGGCCTCCGTTTCGGTCTCGCGGACGATGAAATGCAGCCGGATGCCGAAACGCAGCTTGCGGCCCCGCGCCGCCGCCCTGCTACGCGCCGCCGCGATCTTTTCGGCCACCTGCGCCGGCGGCTCGCCCCAGGTCAGGTACAT
>NZ_RZSN01000286.1:0-4511 GCF_003997315.1 Mesorhizobium sp. M1A.F.Ca.IN.020.04.1.1 | reverse complement strand
GCCGGTGATCATGTACCGGAGCGAGGATGACAGATCGAGCAGCGTCAGGCCGCTTGCGATGGATTGGATGACGATGATGCCAAGCAGCGCCGAATAGGCGCTGCCGCGGCCGCCGAACAGGCTGGTGCCGCCGATGACGGCCGCCGCGATGGCGTTGAGATTGACGTCGCCGGTGCCGGCCTGCTGGCTGGCGGTTGCCAGGCGTGCTGCCGAGAGCAGGCCGCCCGTCGCCGCCAGCGTGGCGCAGAGCGCGAAGGCGCTGGCGTAGATCAGCCGGACATTGATGCCGGCGCGACGCGCCGCTTCGCGGTTGCCGCCGACAGCGGTCATCGAGCGGCCCCATTGGGTGCGCTTCAGCGCATAGTTCATCGCCACGACCAGGCCGACGAACAACGCGAACATCCAGGGCACGCCGCGCGACAGGTTGAGGTAGTAAGCCACCAGTTCGAGCGCGACCGTGATCGCGACTGCCTGGAGCAGCAGCCCGCCCAGCGAACGCGATGACAGGCCGGCGGCCTGGCGGCGTTGCGCCTTGCGATAGCCGAGAGCCAGGGCAAGCACGCCGGGCACGACGGCCAAAGTGTGCGACACCCAGTGTGGCATCACCAGAAGCTGGCCGAAATTCACCAGCGGCGAATCGTAAGGCAGGTTGATCGAGCCCGTCGGGCCGAGGATGTAGAGCTGCAATCCCAGGAAGGCGAGCAGGCCCGAAAGCGTCGAGACGAAGCTTGGCATGCCGAGCCTGTTGAGCAGCAGCGCGTAGACGCAGCCGGTCACGAACCCGACCGCCATCGCCGCCAGCATGGCAAGCGCGACCGGCCAGCCCCACTGCACCCACAGCACGCCGAGCAGCGCGGAGGCCAGGCCGCTGACGGACCCGACGGACAGGTCGATCTCGCCCACCATTAGCACGCAGACGATGCCGAGCGAGATGATGCCGACCGTCGAGCAGTCGAACAAAAGATTGACCAGATTGTTCGGCGACAGGAATACCGGGTTGAGCGTCTGGAAGATCGTGCAGATCAAAACCAGCCCGACAACCACGGGCAGCGAGCCGAGATCGCCGGAGCGGACGCGGTCGAGGAAGCCCCTGATGACGCCCTTGGCGCCGCTGCGATCCTTCAGCCGTTCGTCGCTGCGATCGAGCAGCGCGCCGGGATTGCGGTCGGACGCCGTGGTCATGGCTGTTCTCCTTGCGCTTTCTCGGCCGTGCGCCTGCCGCGCCGCGAGACCGCATTGTCGTCGGCGCCGGTGATCGCCGTGACCAGCTCCTGATTGGAGGCGCCGGGCAGGAAGATGCCGTTGTTGCGGCCGAGCCTCAGCACCACGATGCGGTCGGCCACGGCGCGCACGTCCTCCATGTTGTGGCTGATCATGACGACGCCCAGCCCGCGATCCCGCACGCGCTCAATGAGATTCAGCACTTCAGCGGTCTGCGCGACGCCGAGTGCGGCGGTGGGCTCGTCGAGGAGGATCACGCGCGGCTCCATCAGCAGCGAGCGGGCGATCGCCACCGTCTGCCGCTGCCCGCCCGACAGCGACGCCACCGGCTCGCGCACGCTGGGAATCCGTGCCGAGAGCTCGTTGAGCAGTGTCCAGGCGCGGACCTCCATCGAGACCTCGTCGAGGCGAAGCGGATGAAGCTCGCGGCCGAGAAAGATGTTGGCCACGACGTCGAGGTTTTCGCAGAGCGCGAGATCCTGGAAGACGGTGGCGATGCCGAGCTTCAGCGCCGCGGCGGGATTGGCAAGCGTCACCGGCTGGCCGTCGAAAGTGATCGAGCCCGAGCTCGGCATATGCGCGCCGGCCAGGATTTTCACCAGCGTCGACTTGCCGGCGCCGTTGTCGCCAACCAGGGCTACGATTTCCCCGGCATTGATGTCGAGATCGACGTCGGTGAGAGCCGACACCGCGCCGAAATTCTTCGAGATGCCGCGCAGGCTAAGCACCGGCGGACGGCTCGTCGTGGGCGGTGCGTCGGGTATTGCCATTGCGTGTCTCTTCCCGCGTTTTGGTCGATCTGTCCGGCCGCCAGGAGGGAGCGGCCGGACACACCCGGCTCTCAGCCCTGACGGGCCAGCCGAGCATATCGCAGGCGACGCGGCTGCGCCGCATCGCTTTGGGAGACGATGCGGCTTCAGCCGCATCGCTCCTTATTGAATGCCGAGCTTCTTGCAGCCTTCGGCGTAGCGGTCGGTGCAGAGCTGGGCTGCGGTCTGGATCTTCTTGTCGATGATTTCGGCCTTCAAATTCTCCTGCGTCACCACCGCCGGCACGAAGAGTTGCGAGGGCGTATCGTACAGCGTTGTCTCGGCTTTCGGAGTCTCGCCCTTGAGAAGCTGCACAGCAACGTTTGCCGCCGCCGCGGCGACGATTTCGCTCGGCTTGGAGATAGTGTTGTACTGGTCGCCGGCAATGATGAGCTGCAAGGCGGCGATCGTCGCGTCGTTGCCCGTCACCGGCGGCACCGGATCGACGCCGGCTGCCTTGAAGGCGGCAATGGCGCCGCCGCCCGTGCCGTCGTTGGCGGCGACCACGCCGACGATCTTGTTGCCGAAGCGCGAGATCTGTCCCGCCGCCCATTGCTGGGCATTCGATGGCGCCCAGTTCGGCGTGTCAAACTCGGCGAGCGTCTTGTAGCTGCCGGTCTTGAGACCCTCATGGATGCCGTCCTTGATCAGGCCCGCCGCGGCGTCGGTCGGCGAGCCGTTGATCTGCAGCACGCCGACATCGCCGTCGCTCGACACGCCCTTGGCCTTGAGATGCTCGACCAGCGAGGCGGCGATCGCCTTGCCGATGGCCTTGTTGTCGAACGATACATAGAAATCGGCCTTGGCCGTGGGGATCGGACGGTCATAGGCGATCACCTTGACGCCCTGAGCCTGCGCATTGTGCACCAGCGAGGCCGCCGCCGCGGAATCGACCGGGTCGAGCACGACAACCTTCGCGCCCTGGGTGATGACGGAGTTGAACTGCTGCTGTTGCTTGGTGACGTCGGCGTCGGCATTGAGATAGAGCACCTTGCAGCTGTCGCAAAGCTTCTTCATTTCAGCGACGAAGCCCGGATGATCATGCTCTTCGTAACGCGTCGAGCCCTGGTCGGGCATCAGGAACGCGACCGTGGAGCCGGCGATATCCTGCGCATTGGCAAAAGTCGCCCCAAGAGCGAGGCTCGAGACGGCCATCGCGGCTGCTGTCAATCTGGACACGTATCTGGACATAAGGTCTTCTCCAATTCCCATTGTGTGATCTAAACGGACTTCGACATCGAGCCGCGGATGCTGCTCGCGCACCCCATCGGAAGTCCAGTGAACTCGTGCAGCAGCCTCACGGCTTCCTCCCGCTGGCATGACACGAGGAAATACTCGTCCATCGCTGGTTCGCTTGCGCGACCCACCGCTTCGTCCTGGTTCTTGTCTAAGGCTTGTTTCTCCTCCCGAACTCCTTTCTATGCGGCGCGCGCGGCCGCGAAATTATCCGCAACCAATCTCCTGAACTGCGAAGGCGGCATGCCCTTCTCGGCCAGGAACTGGCGATTGAAGTTCGACAGATTGTTGAAGCCGACCTCGAAGCAGATGTCCGAGATCTGCGCCTCTTCGTCGCTCATCAGGATCTGGCAAGCGAGGTTGATGCGCAGCCGCTTGATGTACTGCAGCAGCGACATGCCGGTATGCTTGCGAAACGAGCGAGAGAAGGCGCTCGGCGTCTGTCCCGCGATTGCCGCCAGATCGCCTTCGTTGAATTGCTGGGTCAGGTTCTCGCGGATATAGGCGAGCGCCTGGTTCATGCCCGCAGACATGTATCCGGACGGGTCCGGCAGATAGTTCTCGCTGGCGAGCACGCGCGGCGTAGTTTCGCGGCTCAGCGCCTCCATGATCGACATGAACAGGCTGATCCGGTGAACGCCGTAAGCATGAGTGATCTCCGCCAGCAACGGCATGACCGCCCTGCTCACACTGGCGCTGAACAGGACGCCGCGCCGCGCGAGCTCGAGCAGTGGCGAGACCGCGCCAAGCTCGGGAAAAGTGGCGATCGCGCCGCCGATGAATTCCTCGCTGAACTGGACCAGCCTGCAGCGCAGCGGAACTGACTGACCTTCCGGAACCTCGCTGATCCAGTTGTGCGGCAGGTTCGGACCGGTGAGAACGAGGTTGCCGACCTCGAACTCGCCGATGAAGTCGCCGACGAAATAGCGGCCCTTGGTCGCGACGATCTGGTGCAGTTCGTATTCCGGATGAAAATGCCAGCGCACCGTATGGTAGGGATAGCCATGCCACCTCACCGCGAACGACTCGCCAGGCCTTATCTGTATGACTTCCAGATCGGGTCCCATCGATTCCTCCCGCAGGCTGTGCCAGCCTTCGAACCGCGGCCGTTTGTTCCGGCTCATCTAGGGTCAGGATAGCGGCGGCCAAGGATGTGCGCCACCTCGCCACGCCGCGCCGACTGATACGTTTTTGACCTTTTTGGCCCAGCGAAAAACCTGCCTTCGAAAATTAGAAGCTTCGAAT
>NZ_RZSN01000285.1:0-4524 GCF_003997315.1 Mesorhizobium sp. M1A.F.Ca.IN.020.04.1.1 | reverse complement strand
GTCTTGAGGTCGATGGCATTGGCCTTGGGCCGGTCGAGCGTGACTTCCAGGATCGTGCCTTCGCGGCGAGTGGTGATGACGTCAGCCATTCTTCTTTTCTCCAAGCACCAGCAGCGCGTCGGCGATCCAGGCGCCCTTGCCTTCGGCGCAGACGATCAGCGGGTTGATGTCGAGCTCTTCGATCTCGCCTTCATTCTTCTGCACGAAGTCGGCAATGCCGGCGATGGCGTCGATGGCGGCCTGGACGTCTGCCTTGGGCCTGCCGCGATAGCCCTCCAGCAGCGGATAGAGCTTCAAGCCACGCAGCGCCGCCTCGATGTCGTCGCGCGTCGCCGGCAGCATCAGGGTCACGCTGTCGCGCAGCAGCTCGACGAGCACGCCGCCGGTGCCGAGCGTCATCACCGCGCCGAACATCGGGTCGCGGGTGAAGCCGACGATCAGTTCGGCGACGCCGTCGCGCACCATGCGCTCGGCATAAAGCCCGGTGCCGAGCGGCAACAGGTCATGCGCGGCATTGCTGACGGATTCGGCGTCCTTGAGGTTCAGCCGCACCGCGCCGACCTCCGACTTGTGCGTCACGCCGAGCGTCTTCAGCGCCACCGGGAAACCGAGCGCCATGGACGCAATCACCGCCTCGACCGCGTTCGAGGCGCACTCGCCCTTCGGCACCGGCAGCCCGGCCTCGATCAGACGCGCTTTGGCCTCGGCTTCGTCCGGCGTGACGTGGTCGCCGTCGGAAGCGCCCGCCGCCGTGGTGTCGACCGGCTGCGCCTGCGGCTCGCGCCAGGCCCAGCCGATGAAGGCGGCGGCCTGGGCGGCGTCCATCGCTTCCGAAATGCCGAACAAGGGCACCATGCCGCGCGCCATCAGCCCGGCGGTATATTCCTCCGGCAGGTTTTCCGGCAGCGAGGAGACGATCGCGCCCTGCGCCCTGTTGGTCTTCAGCGCCGCCTCGAAGGCACGCAGCGTCGCCCACCAGTCGGTGTCCGAGCAGCGGTCGGGGCGCGGGAAGTCGAGCACCAGCATGTTGAGGTCGAAGCCGCCCGACACCATGGCAGTGAAGGTGGCCGTCATCGCCGGCTCGTTGTTCCAGATGAAGGTGTGGTAGTCAAGCGGATTGGCGACCGCGACCAGCGGCCCGAGCGTCGATTTGACATGCGCGCGATGCTCGGCGCTTAGCGTCGGGAAATGCACCCAGCGTCCTTCCGCGCTGTCGGCCATCACGGAGGCTTCGCCGCCCGAGCAGCTCATCGACGACAGTCTGTAGCCGGGCAGCGGCCCGGTGATGTGCAAGAGCTTCAACGCCTCGATGAAGGCCGGTATGGAATCGACGCGCGCGATGCCCAGCCGCTTCAGGAACGCGCCCGAGGCGGCATCCGAACCGGCAAGCGACGCGGTATGGGAAACCGTCGCCTGCCGCGCCTGTTCCGAGCGGCCGACCTTCATGGCGATGATCGGCTTCTTCAGCTCGCGGGCTCTCGCCGCCAATCGCTCGCAGCCGGCCACGGAATCGAAGGCCTCGATATGCAGGCCAAGCGACGTGACGCGCTCGTCCTCGATCAGACCGAGCGCCATTTCGGAAAGGCCGGTCTGCGCCTGGTTGCCGGCCGTCATCAGGAACGCGATCGGCAGACCGCGCTTCTGCATCGTCATGTTGATGGCGATGTTGGACGACTGAGTGATGATGGCGACGCCCTTGCCGCCCTCGGCCAGTCTGATCCCGCCATGCTGATCGGGCCACAAAAGCGCGCCGTCGGCATAGTTGATCAGGCCATAGCAGTTCGGGCCGATGATCGGCATCTCACCCGCGGCGGCGACCAGCTCGGCCTGCAGCCGCTCGCCGTCCTCGTCATAGGCCTCGGTCTCGAGGAAGCCGGCGGCAAAGCAGACGGCGCCGCCGGCGCCGCGCTCGGCCAATGCCTTGACCACTTCGATGGTGAGATGCCGGTTGACCCCGACAAAGGCGGCGTCCGGCGCGCCGGGCAAGTCGGCGACGGAACGGTAGGCCTTGCGGCCTGCGACCTCGTCTTTAGTCGGGTGCACCGGCCAGATTTCGCCGGCAAAGCCCATCTTGATCGATTGCGCGACGACGGCGGCGGCCTGCGCCCCGCCGAACACGGCGATCGATTTCGGGCGCAGGAGACGTTCGAGTTTATGCATGGTCATCTTTTCATTTGAGCACGATCGTTGCCAAAACCGGATCCCGGTTTTGGCGGATCATGCTCTAAGCCCCGAACGGGCGCAGCAACGCCCGCGAAATAATATGTCGCTGAATCTCCGAAGTGCCTTCCCAGATGCGCTCGACGCGCGCGTCGCGCCAGATGCGCTCCAGCGGCAGGTCGTCCATCAGCCCCATGCCGCCATGGATCTGGATCGCCTCGTCGGCGACGAAAGCCAGCATCTCGGTAGCCTTCAGCTTGGCCATCGCCATGTCCTGATCGGTGACGGTGCCCCGATCGTACTTCCAGCCGGCTTCGAACACCATCAGGTCGGCGGCCTTCAATTCCGTCGCCATATCGGCGAGCTTGAACGACACACCCTGGAATTTGCCGATCTGCTGGCCGAACTGCTGGCGCTGCGCGGCATATTCGATGGCATGCGAAAGCGCGCGCTCTGCGCGGCCGAGGCAGGTGGCGCCGACCTGCAGGCGCGTGGCGCCGAGCCATGAATTCGCCACCTCGAAGCCCTTGTGCACTTCGCCGAGCACCTGGGAAGCCGGCAGCCGGCAGTCGTCGAATTCGAGGATCGAGTTGGTGTAGCCGCGATGCGAGACGTTGCGGTAGCCGTCGCGCACCGTGAACCCTTTGGTGCCCTTGTCGACGAAGAAGGCGGTGATCTTCTTGCGCTTGCCGCGCGGCGAATCCTCTTCGCCCGAAGCCATGAATACGATGGCAAAGTCGGCGATGTCGGCGTGGCTGATGAAGTGCTTGGTGCCGTTGAGCACCCAGTCCGAGCCGTCCTGAACCGCGGTCGCCTTCATGCCGCGCAGGTCGGAGCCGGCGCCGGGCTCGGTCATCGCCAGGCAGTCCCACTTCTCGCCGCGGATGCAAGGGAAGAGATATTTGTCACGCTGCTCCGGCGTTCCGGCGAGCAGGATGTTCGAGGGACGCGCCACGCAGGTCCAGTGCAGCGCGTAATTGGCGCGGCCAAGCTCCTTCTCGTACAGCAGCCAGCTCACCGTATCGAGGCCCGCGCCGCCGACATCGGCCGGCATGTTGGCGGCGTAGAGCCCGGCCGCGATCGCCTTTGCCTTCAATTCGTCGATCAGCTCGCGGCGCAGTTCGCCGGTGCGTTCCACCTCGCGCTCATGCGGGTAAAGCTCGTTCTCGACGAAGGCACGCGTCGTCTCGACGATCAGTTTTTGTTCTTCTGAAAGACCGAAATGCATCGCCTCAGCCCTTCTTCTTGCTTGTTTTCGCCTTGTCGGCCTTCGTGGGCTTCTCGGCCTTTGCGGGCTTCGCCATCTTCTTCGCCGGCTTGGCGGCTTTTGCCTTGTCGCCTGCCTTGGCGGCCGGCTTCGCCGCCAGCTTGGCCAGCTGCCTGGTATAGTCCTTGTGAAGCGCGCCGGCGCCCCAGCCCTTGCCTTTGTTCTGCTTCGACAGCGCTTCCATAATGGCGACCAGATTGTCGTCGCGGATCTTTTCCAGCTCGCGGATCGACAGGCCGTTTGCCTGCTCGTCCGATTGCGTGGCGATCAGGTCGACCAGCTCGTCGTTGAACTCCGGCACGTCCATCAGCTTGGTCCACGGCCATTTCAGGCAAGGTCCGAACTGCGCCATGAAGTGGCGCATGCCGGCTTCGCCGCCGGCGACGCGGTAGACCTGGAACATTCCCATTTGAGCCCAGCGCAGGCCGAAGGAATAGCGCATGATGTCGTCGAGTTCCTCGACGGTGCAGATGCCGTCCTTGACCAGCCACAGCGCCTCGCGCCACGCGGCCTCCAGGAGGCGATCGCCGACGAAGGCTTCGATTTCCTTGCGCACCACCACCGGCTTCATGCCGATCGAGGCGTAGATCTCCTTGGCGACCTCGATCGCCTCGGGAAAAGTCTGCTGGCCGCCGACGATCTCGACCAGCGGCAGAAGATAGACCGGGTTGAACGGGTGCCCGACGACCAGCCGCTCCGGGTGCTTCTTCATCGCCACCTGCATATCGGTCGGCTTGATGCCGGAGGTCGAGGAGCCGATTATGGAGTTGGCCGGCGCATGGGCGTCGATCTCGGCCAGCACTTTGTGCTTGAGGTCGAGCCGCTCCGGCACGCTCTCCTGGATGAAGTCGGCATCCGCCACTGCGTCGCCGATCGTCTTGGCGAAGGTGAGCTTGCCTTCTTTGGGCAGGCCGCCGGGCAGCATCTGCTTGTAGGCGCGGCGTGCGCCCTTCATCACCTCGCCGACTTTGCGCGACGCCTCGGGATCGGGATCGAAGATCGAAACATCGATGCCGTTCAAGAGCAGGCGCGCCACCCAGCCGGCGCCGATGACGCCGCCGCCGATGGCGGCCGCCTTGTTGATGATGCTCATGGTC
>NZ_RZSN01000284.1:0-4547 GCF_003997315.1 Mesorhizobium sp. M1A.F.Ca.IN.020.04.1.1 | reverse complement strand
GTGAAGGGGTTCCGCCGGCCGAGTTGCAGATCTTTCTTGTTCTGCCCAGCAACGAGGCTGTGCGTCAGGCGGTGGAGGCTGGTGCCGGCGCGACTATAATTTCCGAGCTCGTCATTGCGCGTTCGCTGGCGGAAGGCAGCTTGCGATCCGTGCCGGTCATTCTGCCGAAACGCGATTTCGCCATGATTACCCATCGCGACCGGCAGGCGAGCCTCGCGCAAATGGCGCTCAAGGCGCATCTCACCGGCAAGCAGAACGCGTCGTCAACGGGGAGGGGCTAGAGCAAGGAAGCGTCAGGCGAATTTGCGCCGCGCATCAAGCGCGAGCCCAAGCCCGACCGAGCCGAACATATCGCCTTCGATAACCGAGGCCTGCGGCACCAGCGAAAGGATCCGCCGCTTTGCCAGCGGGATCGCCGTCGAACCGCCGGTGAGGAACACGGCGGTGATGGCCGAAGCGGGAACGCCTGCGTCGGCAATCGTTTGCCTGACCGTCGCGGCCACCCGTTCGATATCGCCGCCGATCGTCTCTTCCAGGCCGGCGCGCGTGATCCCGGCCGCGAAGCGTACGCCGGGCAGCGACACCTTCACCTCGGCCCAGGAATGTTCTGTCAGCGCGATCTTGGCCCGTTCGACCAGGCCGGCCATCGCATGGCCGTAACGATGCTCGACAATGTGGATGAAGCGGTCGACGAGATCGGCGCGCTCGGCTTCGAAGCGGATCTGCTTCAAATCCGACATCGCCTTCGCAGTGTAAATGAGATTGATGCGCTGCCAGGTGGCGAGGTCGATGAAATAACTTGCCGGCAGATTGCGCTTGCCGTCCTTGGTCGGGGTCAGATAGCCGAGCTCGGGCATGATATGGGCGATGCTGAGCAGCCGGTCGAAATCCGTGCCGCCGATGTGGATGCCGCGATTGGCCAATATGTCGCCCTTGCGGTCGTCCGAGCGGGCGCGCTCCGGCGAGACGCGCACGATCGAGAAGTCGGAGGTGCCGCCGCCCATGTCGACGATCAGCGCCAACTCTTCGCGGGCGACATTCTGTTCGTAGTCGAGTGCGGCCGCGATCGGCTCGAACTGGAAGGCGATGTGCTTGAACCCTTGTGCGCGCGCCGCCTTTTCAAGCTCGCTTTGCGCCTTGGCGTCGGCGTCGGCATCGTCATCGACGAACTGCACGGGGCGGCCGAGCACGACGCGTTCGACCGGGCCGCCGGCATCCTCTTCCAGCCGCTTCTTCAAATGGCTGATGAATAAGCCGATGATGTCGGTGAAGCCGATCAGGCGCGCCTTGATGCGCGTCTTCTCGTTGGCGAGCGAGCTGCCGAGAACGCTTTTCAGCGAGCGCATCAGCCGGCCCTCGACGCTGTCGGTGTAGTCGGCGATCGCGCGGCGGCCGAAATAGGTGTGGCCGTCCTCGAAGTTGAAGAAGACGGCGCTCGGCAAGGTGGGCTGTTCGCCCTCCAGTGCTACCAGTTGCGCCCGGCCGTGGCGGATCACGCCCACTGTGGAATTGGACGTGCCGAAATCGATGCCGCCGAATGCTGGATGCATAGCAGCCTCCTGTCATTGGTTTCGTCGCAGCGCATCGCCGGCGTCGAAAAACGCGCCGTCACCCGGTCGCCGGACCGCTCTGCCGAATTGAATGTGTGCTTGTCCCCGAGTTGGGAGGCGGCGACTTATCCCAAATCCGGGAACAGGGGAACCCTCATTCGCGCGAAAAACGTCAATCCTTGCGGAAAACGATGCGTCCGAGCCAGCCGGTGAGCATGGCAAGGGACACGGCGAACACGCCGTAGAGGAAGGAATAGTCGTGCGCGACGCGGAAGATCGACTGTTCGAAACCGGACTTGCGGATTTCGAGCTGGGCCGAGCTCTCCTTCACGAACATGCCGCTCTTGAACAGGAAGGCGCGTGCCTTATGGGTGCCGACCGGGATGTTGGGCGCGAGCCGGACGGTGGCCCGGAACAGGTTCTGCGACAGGAACTGGACGCCCCCGACATTCTCGCTGTAAAGGCCGGTCGCCGTCTTGCGCTCGCGAAGTGCCGAGGTGAATTCCTCGATCGTGATCGGGCTGTCGCTGGGCTCGGCCGGTTGCATGTAGAGGTTCGAAGCGCCGAGCGACAGCTGCTTGTAGCTGTTCGGCTCGGTGATGTCCTGCAGCGGGCGGGTCGTCGCCACCGAGTAGGATACCGGCACGTTCTCGAAAGTCTCCGATTCCAGATTGATCCAGACGCCGAGCACCCTGTCCTTGCGGCGCACGACGACGGGGCGGGCGGGACCCTCCAGCACGACGATGACATCGTAGCGTCCCTGGCGCGCGATCAGCGGATCGGGATTTTCGAGCGAGCCGAAAATGGTGAGGTCAGCGCCGGAAAACCCGGCGGTAATCGAAATGGCGTCGGTCGACAGGCCGATCTGGATGCTTTCCGTCGCCGGCGTCTGTGCCGCCGCCGGCAGTGCTGCGGCAGCGAGCGACAGGATGGCGGCTGCGAACGCTCTCAACGGCCCCATCAGGTCAGGCCCGCGAGCGAATAGCGATTGGGAGGCGTCACGAAGAGGTCGATGGCCAGACGGATGGCGACGGCCAGAACCAACAGCGCCAGAAGCGCCCGCAACTGCTCGCCCCGCAGCCGCTGGCCCGCTTTGGCGCCATATTGCGCGCCGGCAACGCCGCCCGCCATCAGCAGGAAGGCCAGGATCACGTCGACCGTCTGGTTCGTCGTGGCATGCACCAGCGTGGTGTAGGCCGAGGTGAAGATGATCTGGAACAGCGAGGTGCCGATAACGACGTTGGTCGGCACCTTGAGCAGGTAGATCAGCGCCGGCACCATGATGAAGCCGCCGCCGACGCCCATGATCGACGACAGGAAGCCGATTGCCGCGCCGAGGCCGAGCACCGGGATGATACTGACGAACAGCTTCGAGGCGCGGAAGCGCATCTTGAACGGCAGCCGGTGGATCCAGTTGTGCTGGCCGGATTTCTTCAGCACCGGCGCCGCGCCGCTGCGCGAGGCGCGCAGCGCGTTGACGCTCTCGACCAGCATCAGCCCGCCAACGGTGCCGAGCAGCGCGACGTAGAGCAGCGAAATGAAGAGGTCCAATTGGCCGAGCCGGCGCAGCAGCGCAAAGACATAGATGCCGGCGGTCGAGCCGACAATGCCGCCGGCCAGAAGCACTCCGCCGAGCTTGAAGTCGAGCGTGCCGCGCTTGAAGTGCGACAGCGCGCCGGAGAAGGAGGAGGCTATGACCTGGTTGGCCCCCGTGGCCACCGCGATCGCCGGCGGGATGTTGTAGAAGATCAGGAGCGGCGTGATCAGGAAGCCGCCGCCGACCCCGAACATGCCCGACAGGAAACCCACCGCCGCGCCCATCGCGAGCAGCACGAACACGTTGACGGAAATTTCCGCGATCGGGAGATAGATGCCCACCCGTCTGTCTCGATCAGTTTGCCTGTCGGCGAATGCCGCCGTCCCCGGCAGTTTCGCACCGAAAAGCCAATTTTTTCTTGCGCGGCGCGGCGCCGGGGTCAAACCCCGGCGCCGCGCCGAAACGAAAACCGTCTCAATCAGTTAACAGGCAAATCTGTGGCAAGCCGTCGCGGAAGCGACGCGCCTGCCGTTATTTGTGCGCAAGCAGCGCCTTGACGAGTGGCGCGTCGATCTCGCCGGTCGGCTTCATCTTGTTGTCGGTCTGAAAGGCCATGATCGCGTTCTTGGTCTTGTCGCCCATAACGCCGTCGGCGCCGCCGGCATCATAGCCGTTCTTATTGAGGATCAGCTGGATGTTCTTCACCGCCTTCTTCATGTCGATGCCGGCGGTGGTCTGCGGCGTGCTGTCCTGCCAGGATTCCGGAATGTCGGCCGAGTTGCTGGCCGCGTTGAGCGGCTTGGCCTTCCACAGGTCCGTGGCGGCGCGCGCCCGCTCGAGCTGCTCGGGCCTGAGCGCATTGGCGATCTCGTCGCGTTTGGCCGCAGCGTCCTTGTCGCCGGTCTTGGCGACGAGAGCGAACCATTTGTAGGATTCCTCCAGGTTCTGCTTCATGCCGACGCCCTTGGCCGAAAGGATGCCGAGATTGAACTGGCTGTCCTTGACGCCGAGGTCGGCCGCCTCCTGGAACCAGTGCGCCGCCGACTCATTGTCGGTCACGCCGTCCGCCGCCATCGCGAACAGAACCGCCAGATTGTGCATGGCGCTGGCGTTGCCCTGTTCCGCCGCGAGTTGGTAATAGGTCTTGGCTTTCTTGATGTCGCGCGCGACGCCGATGCCCTTCTCGTAAAAATTGCCGATGCGGTATTCGGCCGGTGCGAAGCCCAGTTCGGCGGATTTCTCATACCATTTGGCGGCCGCCGCCATGTCTTCCTTGACGCCGCGCGATTCCGCGTAGCGCGAGCCGATCTCGAACAGCGCCTTGGCGTCACCGCCTGCGGCCGCGTCGTGCAGCGCCACCGGACCGATATCGGCCGGGACATCGATCTTGGTGGCCGAACTTGCCGTCTGGCCGCCGCCCGGCGAGACGGTGCCCGTGGTATCGGCGGACGTGGTTGCCG
>NZ_RZSN01000283.1:0-4555 GCF_003997315.1 Mesorhizobium sp. M1A.F.Ca.IN.020.04.1.1 | reverse complement strand
AAAGGGGCCGGCCAGCGGACCGGGCTCGAGGAAGCTCTGGCCGATTAATTCCGCCATGATCTCGACGAGGATCTCGCCGGCTGAGACCAGCTTCTTCATCACGTCCTCCCCAGCATTCGCCATGCATGGCTTTAGGGCTTGGAATACGGCCCCCTCTTTTTCACGTCAATTAATAAATTTACGCATGGAATAATTTCTCCGGACGCGTTGAAACTTGCGGAGCTTCCTGTAAAGTTTCAACTTGCAGGCGCACGCCGATGCGCCGTATGAGCGCCGGAGCAGCGCCATGGGAGCGAGGTTCCATGCCGCGAGGGTTTGGATGCCGATGACTCACAAGACGATGGAGGAGTTCGCCCGTTCCTGCGGCGTCTCCAGGCCGACCTTGTCGAAATTCTTCGACGATCCGACCAGCGTCAAGCCGGCGACGCGAAAACGCATCGAGGATGCGCTGCGCTCGTCCGACTATCAGCCCAATCTGTTCGCGCGAAACCTCAACCGCAAGCGCACCCGCAGCATCGGCATCGTCGTGCCGACGGTGACCGACCCGTTCTATTCCGAGATGGTCAGCCGCATCGAACTCAGGCTGCGCGACGAAGGCTATTGGCCGATCGTCATTTCCTCGCATGGATCGAGCGAACTGGAAGCCGAGGCGACGCGGACGATCCTGTCGTTGAAGGTCTCCGGCGCGCTGATAGCACCGCTCGGCCGGCGCTCGGACCAGCGGGCGATCGAGAAGCTGACGCAGGCGATCCCGATTGTCTATTTCGACACCTATCTCGAAGGCGGCACGCCTTTCGTCGGCAACAACAATGTGCAGAGCATGTCGACCATCGTCGACTATCTCTGCCGCTCGGGCGACGCCCCGATCTATTTCGATATTCCGCATGTCAATCACAATTCGCGCGAGCGGGTGGAGAGTTATGTCGATGCCATGAAGCGGCTCGGGCAGGAGCCGCTCGTCTTCGGCAATACCGACGACTACACATGGGAGTTCGAACGGATCGGCTACGAACAGACGGAAAAGCTGCTCGGCAATGGCGGCCTGCCGGGCAAGACCATATTGTGCGCCAACGATCGTCTCGCCTTCGGCGTGATGGCGGCCGCCTTCTCGAAAGGGCTGAAGGTCGGCCGCAAGGCGGATTGCGACCTGCGGGTGGCTGCGCATGACGATCATCCGCTCAGCCGCTACACCTGCCCGGCGCTCACCACCATGGCGCAGGATTTCGCGGCGATGGCCGGAAGCAGCGTCGAGACGCTGCTTACCCTGCTCGACGAGGACGGCGCGCCCGTCGCGGCGAAGGTCAGTCTCGACGCGACGCTGGTGATGCGCCAGTCGGCCTAGGGATACCAAACTCCCGCTGGGCGATCACGGCGCCTCAGGCAAGCAGGCTCGCCGCCTCGTCTTCACTGAGCAGCGGCGGCTGGTCGACCGAGCCGACGACGGCGACGGAGTTCCGGCTCTCGCCGGAGGCGAGGATCGCTTCCATGATCTCGAGCACGTGCAGCGCCAGTTCGCCGGACGCGCGGGGTCTGCGCCCTTCCGATAGCGACCGCGCCAGGTCGGCGACGCCGAGCATGCGATAGTTGGCGCGGTCCGGTGCGGCATAGGGCCAGTTGCGCGCGCCGTAGAGCTCGCCTTCGCTCTCGAAATCCTTCCAGTCGGCGCCGTGCGCCGACAACGAGACCGTGCCGCCAAAGGAGTCGGGATCGGGCATCCGAAGCGAGCCCTCCGTGCCGTGCAGCTCGATCGGATGGTTGGAATGCTTGAAGACGTCCCAGGAGGCGCCGAAGGTGACGGTGGCGCCGCAGTGAAAATCGAGCAGCGACAGGATGTTGGTAGGCGTGCCGACCCTGAAGCTGGTGTTTTTGTAAGGGCCTTCGGCGGTGATCAGGCGCTCGTCCTGGCCGCGCGTCGTCATCGCCATGACGCGGGCGACCGGGCCGAGCAGGTTGACCAGCATCGTCAGGTAGTATGGCCCCATGTCAAACACCGGACCGCCGCCCGGCTGATAGTAGAATTGCGGATTGGGATGCCAATGCTCCATGCCGCGCCCCATCATGAAGGCGGTGCCGGTCACGGCGCGGCCGATCGCGCCCTCGTCCATTAGGCGGCGGGCACGCCGCCCGGCTGCGCCGAGGAAGGTGTCTGGAGCCGAGCCCAGCAGCAGATCGCGCTTCGCCGCCTCCGCGACCAGCCGGCGGCCCTCGCCGGCCGAGGTCGCCAGAGGCTTTTCCGTGAAGACGTGCTTGCCCGCGGAAAGCGCCGAATGGGTGATGTCGAAATGCGCCGACGGAACGGTGAGGTTGAGGACGAGATCGACCTCGGGATCGGCCAGCAGCGCATCGACCGGCAGCGCGCGGATACCGTATTCCCTGGCGCGTAGCGCGGCCATGTCGGCGGAAATATCGGCGCAGGCGCGCAGTTCCACGCCGGCGAAAAGTGCTGCGTTGCGCAAATAGGTCATCGATATGTTGCCGCAACCGATAACGCCGATACCGAGCTTCGCTCCTGACTTTGATTGCATTTTCCTTCCGACCTCCCGATGCGACATCGCCGCAGACAACCCGCTGCAACGGCGGCGGACCATGTTCCCTACTCGCTATAGCGCATTTTAAATCTTGACGCGCGTAAAATTTTTATAGAGCATGTGAAAATGCTGGCTCGACTTCAGAGGCCGCCAGCTCAAACGATTGAGGAATTTTGCACTCATGAGCCTAGGAACCAAGGTGCGCCTTGCGCGCCTCTTCTCGCATCCGTCCGGGAAGCTTTTTGGCGGCGCGGTCGACCACTTTGTCGGCTATGGCGACGTGCGCAAAGGCGGCCTTGCCGATCTGCCCGGTGCGCTCGCGCGCGTCATGATGGGCAAACCCGACTACGTCAGCATCCAGCCCGGCACCGCGCGCCATCTGTGGCCGAAATATGCGGGCAAAGCGTCTCTGGTAATCCAGGCGGGCTGCTTCACCCCAGACGATCGCATCAGCGAGCTGATTGCAACGCCGGAGGATGCGGTGCGCGCCGGGGCCGATGCGTTGGCCGTGGCCATTCCGGTGCGCGGCGCGACCGAGGGTAAGTACATACGCTGGCTGACCGACTCGGTGAATGCGGCGGCACGCTACGGCATGCCGGTGGTGGCGCATATCTACCCGCGCGATTTCACCGACGGAGCAAAAATCGTCTTCACCCCCGACGAGATCGCCTATGCGGCGCGCATCGGCTACGAGTCCGGCGTCGACGTGATCAAGATAGGCTACACGGGCGATTTCGAGTCGTTCCGAGAGACCGTCCGGACCTGCCCGGTGCCGGTTGTGATCGCGGGTGGTCCGAAGACCGAGACGCTGCTCGGCGCCCTTCAGCAGACGGCGGACGCCATACGTGCCGGCGCGCGCGGTGCCGTGGTCGGTCGCAATCTCTGGGGGCACGGCGATCCGGAGAAGGCGGCACTTGCCTTTCGGAGCGTCATCCATGACGGCCTTTCGGCAGAAGACGCCCTGGCGAAGGCGGGTGCCTGAACGATGCCCACCGTCCCTTCAATCCTCGGCTTCGGCGCTATTGCGATCGACGACATCGTCTATGTCGATCAGCCGTTGTCGGCGGGCAAGGGGAAGGTTCTGCAAACTGCCCGAACTTTCGGCGGAAATGTCGCGACGGCCCTTGCCGCCGTCGCGCGGCTCGGCGGAACCGCCGGGTTCGTCGGATGGCTGGCCAGTGCCGCTGACGACGCCGTGCTGTGCGATCTCGTTGCGAGCGGAGTTGAAACCGCATTCGCGCCGCGCCACCCGCACGCACGCCCGGTGCGCTCGCGGATCACCGTCGGCTCGGAGGGGGAGAGGTTCATCGCGTATGACGACGAAGCGATGCTGGGCACCGCGCCAGACTTTCCGGACGAGGTCCTCAGCCGCGCGGCCGTCCTGATCGTCGATAGTTACGCGATCCGGTCGATGGATGTCGTGGCTCGGGCTCGCGATCTCGGCCTTGCAATCCTCGGCGATATCGAATGGAGCAGCGGCCCAGCCACCGAGAGGCTGATCGGGCTCTGCGACCATCTCATTCTTCCCCTCGGCTTCGCGCGGGCTGCCACGGGCGGCCGATCGCCTGCCGAGATGCTCGACGCATTGTGGATGCCGTCGCGGTCCACCGTGGTTCTGACTGACGGCGGCAGGGGCGTCTATTATCGCGGACGCGACGAGGCAGGGCTCTGGCACCTGCCTCCGCACCGGGTTGCCGTCGTTGACTCGACTGGCGCCGGTGACTGCTTTCACGGTGCCTATGCCCATGCATTGACGCGCGGAGCCGAGACCGCAGGCCGGGTCGCATTCGCGGCCGCGGCCGCGGCCCTGTCGATAACGGGGCGTGGCGGGCGCGAGGCGCTGCCGACCGAGGGCCAGGTCACGGAACTCTTGGCATCGACGAACGCCCCGTCGGCAGTCGAACTGAAATCGCAGCTCGATACCAGAACATAGTTGAAACTATCCGAGGAACATTCGCAGGCGAACATAGGCCGATAATGATCATAATAACGAGCGGCTTAGCCTTGTGGAGGGAGGAAGATGGCAG
>NZ_RZSN01000282.1:0-4595 GCF_003997315.1 Mesorhizobium sp. M1A.F.Ca.IN.020.04.1.1 | reverse complement strand
GCTTCATGCAGCTTGAACCTTTCACCGGACGGCGACCGGTATTCCTCGGCGACGACACGTCCGACGAAAACGGTTTTGAGACCGTCAATGCCGCGGGCGGGATCTCGATCCGCGTGAGACCGCAGGGCGAGACCGCGGCGCGTTTCGCCATCGCCGATGTCGCCAGCGCGATCGCCTGGCTCGCGGCGAATTTCAATGACGGCTTCGAACAGACGGACCGCAGCGATCTGGTTGCCTGATCAATCTCGGGAAAAGTGCGTCGCGGTCCTTCGTCTGGGATCGCAAAAACGGCCCCACAACGGGGCCGTTTTGTCGGTAGCTGCACTGATTGGTTACTTGCTGCCGCCGTTCTCCTTGACGCTGCTGCAGAACTCCGGATGGCTGTTGGCTGCATTGGCGTTCTTGGCCTCGTCCTCACAAGCCGTCATCATCGCGGTCTGGTCCTCCGGCGACATTGCCTTCCACGCCTTCACGAAGGCGTCCTTGCTGACCATCGTCTTCATGCTGGAGTCGGTGTAGAAGGGCTGCATCTTGGCTGGGTCATCCAGCGCCGACGTGCCGGTTTCGCCAGCGGCGAGAGCCGAGCCGGCGACCATCGAAAGGCTCATTGCGCCAAGGCAGATCATCTTGATGTTCATGACATAAACCTCCTGTTTCTCTGGATCGTTCGAGAAACGATCGTGTCATCAACGGAAGGTCCGGATCAAAGTTCCTCTATTCCCGTGAAATGCAGAAAAAAATTCTGAAGAAAAATGGTCCTGAGAGGGCCGAAACTCTCCGTGGTCCGGCCGTTTAAGTTTGGTTGCATTACACTCAGGGCGGCAATCAGTAGCAGGAACGCTAATGTTCCAGGCGACGAGGCGCGATCAGTTCCTGTCGACCGGCTTGGAGCGCATCCGCGAAACGGTCTCTCGCTCGGCGCGCTTGGAGCGCATCGGCGGCAGACCGCGATCGAGGAGGTCCATGTCCTCCAGCACCATGTCGCCCATGCGCTTGAAGGCAACGTCGAGCGCGCCGGCGCGGTGTGCCGAGCGCAGAAAGCCGGAAAGCGAGCGCACCGGGTGGTTCTTGGCCAGCGGCTCCTCGGGAAACACGTCGCTGGCCGCAACGATATGGCCGCTTTTGACCGCTCCCATCAGCGCCGGGAAATCGACGACGCCGGCGCGGCTGAGCAGGATGAAGGCGGCGCCCTGGCGCATCTTGGCGAAAGCGTCGGCGCCGAGAAAACCCTGGTTCTCGCTGGTCACCGAGGCGACGACGAAAACGAAATCGCTTTCCGACAGCACCTTGTCGAGCGAGGCCGGCTCGACGCCATGCTCCACCAGCACGGAAGGCGGTAGCCAGGGATCGAAGACCCTGGTGCGCGTGCGGAAGCCGGTCAGCAGCCGATTGAGAGCGCGGCCAAGATCGCCGAAGCCGATGATGCCGACATCTGAACCTGAGAGGAGTCGCGCCGTCTGGTTGCCGTCGCCGCCCCATAGTTCCTCGCCTTGCCGGAAGGCGAGGTCGGCATCGACGATGCCGCGCGCCAGGTTTAGCGCCATGGCAAGGCCGAGTTCCGCCACCGGCTCCGCGAACACCAGGCCGGTGGTGACGACGTGAATGCCGCGGGCAAACAGCGTCTCATAGGGCATGTTGTTGATGAGATTGGTCTCGACGTTGAAGATGCAGCGCAGCGCTTTCAACCTCTCCAGCGTCTGAGGGGTGATCGGCGGCTGGCCGACGATGTAGCGGGCTTCGGCCAGCACATCTGTCGGCAACTCCGAGACGCCTTCCGGCGTTGTCTCGACGATGCGATATCTTTTGCGGAAGCGCGCCAGCTGCGGCGGCGTGAAGATCAGGTCGAGCGTGCGCGGTTCGGGTGCGCTGATCACCAGCGGCGAGGCTTTGTTGGACATGATCTTCCTCCCGGCGCGATTGGATCGCATCAATCATATCAGCGTTTTTACTCTCGATGAAACGATTTACAACAGCGAAAAATCGATTTATCACGAGAGGGCGACCACTCGCCTCCGGGAGAAGATTAATGGCGCAACAGCAGGCCCAGCAGCGGCGCGCGTCGATCCACGATGTGGCAAGCCAGGCGGGCGTGTCGGCGGCCACTGTTTCCAAGGTTCTTTCCGGCGTCACCACGGTAAAACCGGAAAACGCGCAGCGCGTCCTCGATGCCGTCGAGCTTCTGGGCTACCGCGTCGATCCGCTCGCCTCGGATATGCGCAGGGCCAAGCGTCGCATCATCGGCGCCATCATGCCGGAGTTCGAAAGCGAGTTCTTCGGCCAGATGGTGAGCGAGCTCGAAGGCCTCGCCGAGCAACGCGGCTATACGCTGGTCGCCGCCTCCAGCCGGGAATCGGAGCAACGTGAGAAGGAGATCCTCGCCCGCATGCATGACTGGCGCGTTGCCGGCGTCGTACTGGCGCCGGTGCGAAACGAGCACGGACCGGCGGCTGGTTTCATGAAAGCGAACGGCATGACAGGGGTGCTGATTGACCGCGTGCTTGCCGATGACGCCTTCGACACGGTTTCGGCCGACAGCGCTGCGGCAAGCGCCGAAGTGGCGCGTGCGCTGGTCAGCCAGGGCCATCGTCATGTTCTTGTGGTCGGTCTCGGCCAGCAGGCGGCGACCGTGCGCGCCCGGCTCGAAGGGTTTCGCAAGATGGCGCTTGAGCTTGCGCCCGACATCCGGATCGACGTCGTACTCTGCGAAAGCGATGTCGGGCCTTTGCGGACGCTGCTTCGCGATTATTTCAGCCAGCGGGAAGACGGCGGCGACAGGCCTACGGCGGTCTATTCGCTCTTCCTGAAGGGCACGCTGGTGGCGCTTTCGGAGTTTCGGCGGCGCGGCTGGCACTGCCCAAACGACATCTCGCTGGTCGGCTTCGACGACGCCGAATGGATGCAGGTGACGTGGCCGGCGATCGCCGCGGTGGTGCAGCCGGTGCGCGAGATCGCCGCCAACGCAATGGAGGTTTTGTTTCGCAGGATCGAAGGCGAGCGCGGCCCGCCGAGGGCGCGGCTCGAACCTTGCAAGGTGTTCATGCGGGAATCCGTTGGCTCGCCAGGCAGCGTCCCGCATTCCGGGGGAGGAGACCGACAATAACCCCCATTGTCGAAAACGGAAGAAGAGTGCCGGCCCTGGCCGAGGCATCCGGCGCAAACAAACGGAGGACGGAATGACATCGCTTTCCACAAAGATAAATCGATTTACTCTCGCATTGGGCGTGGCGCTTACCTTTGCCGCGGTCGGCACTGCTAAGGCCGAGGACGGCGAATATGGCGTGCTGATGAAGACCTTGGCCAATCCGTTCTGGGGCGCGATGGCGCAGGGCGTCGCCGACGGCGCCAAGGAAGCCGGCGTGAAATACTTCCAGCAGGCGGCCGAAAGTGACCAGGCGGCCGAGCCGCAGCTCAACCTCTGCAACACGATGCTCGAGCGCAAGCCGGTGGCGATGATTACCGCCGCCATCAACTCGACCAACCTCTTGCCCTGCCTGAAATCGGCGCAGGATGCCGGCATCAAGATCGTCGATCTCGACAACAATCTCGACCAGGCGGTTCTCGACAAGGAAGGCGTCAAGGTCACCTTCCATATCGGTTCCGACAACGTCGCGGCGGGTGCGCAAGGGGCCGAATATCTCGTCTCCAAGCTTGGCAAGGACGCCAAGGGTCCGGTGCTGGTGATCGAGGGTCTCTCCGGCAACATCACCGGCGAGAAGCGCGCCAAGGGCTTTGCCGACAAGCTCAAGGAACTGGCGCCGGGGCTCGAGGTCGTCGCCTCGCTGCCGGGCGACTGGGATCGTGGCAAGGCGGCCTCGATCGCCACCGACACACTGACGGCGCATCCCGATCTGGTTGCCATCTTCTGCGCCAACGACGGCATGGCGTTGGGCGCCGTTGAATCGGTCTACGCCGCCGGCAAAGGCGAGCAGGTGACGATCATCGGCGTGGACGGCAACATCGACGCGGTGAAGTCGATCAAGGAAGGCCGCCTGAACGCTTCCGTCGCGCAGCTTCCCTATCTCGTCGGCAAGCAGGCGGTCGAGAACGTCAAGAAGGCGCTGGCCGGCGAGAAGGTCGAGGAAAGCATCGCGGTGCCCACCCTGGTGCTGACCAAGGACGTGCTCGACGCCGGCAAGGAGCCGATGCTGCAATATGTGAAGTAGCAAGAGAAGGGACTAGGGGAGCAGGTCAGTAGGGGAGTAGGTCAGTAGTAGGGGGTAGGAGGAGGAAGGTTTGCACTTCCCAGACCCGGCTCTCTCCCGCTGACTTCCCTATTCCCCTAGTCCCCTACCCAGAAGGGTCAAAACATGGCTTCCGAAACGGCGCAGCCCGGGTTTTGGGCTCGGGTGCAGCGCGCATCCGTCGAGAGGCTCCACATCAGGCTGGAGTCGCTGCTGGTGCTTGTGCTGCTGAGCGCGGCGATGGCGATTCTGTCGCCTTTCTTCCTGTCGCTCAGCAATTTCCTCAACATCCTGCTCGCGACGTCGACGATCGGCGTGCTGGCGATCGCCGCGACCTTCGTCATCGGTTCAGGTGGGCTCGATCTGTCGCTGGGATCGGTCATGGGCCTTGCCGGCGTGGCGGGGGCCTTCGTC
>NZ_RZSN01000281.1:0-4600 GCF_003997315.1 Mesorhizobium sp. M1A.F.Ca.IN.020.04.1.1 | reverse complement strand
GCGTGGGACCGGGCGCATTGCGGTCCGGTGCGGAATCGCCGGGTCCTTTCACCGGGGCGCCGTTCGTCGTCCACCGCACGCGCGGCGCCGGGACCCGGAACTCCGAATTCTCCCACGGCCTACGATCGCCGAGCGAGCTTCTGATCGGCATCAGCGGATCGGAAGCTTCGTACGCTTTGATCAGCTGCCGAAGACCCTCGCGTGTGTAGACCTCCTGCAGACCATGGACCTCGGCGACCTCGTCCTGGTCGCCTGCAGAGCCAGTCGTCGCCTCAGCCGGTCCGGACACAAAGACATGCGAATAGCCTTTGAGGTCGATCTCGACGGTGCCGTTTCGAATCCCGTTTCTCACTTCCTCCAGCGAGAAGCTGGAGTTCAAGGCTGACGGCTCATCCAGTAGAATGTCGGCGAGGCGCGAGAGCCAAAGATCGCGGTCAAGCCGCCCGGGATCGCCAAACAGCGCGTCCTCGATTCTCCGGGTGGTCTGTCGCAACTGCTGACCAGAATGACGTTTCGCCTCCGAGAGGCCACTCGCTTCGACATACTTTGCCTCCGTCACGATCGCGCGGAGCCGAGGTCGCCCGTCCTGACCTGGGTCCACACTAAGGGCGAGGATATCGGCGATCCCTTCCTCTCGCTGGCCCAGCCACTGCGCGTAATCGTCGAGGAGGAACCAGGACGCCGGTCGCTTCAGAAATTCCTCCGCGACAAGCGCGCGGCTCAAGACAAGGCCGATCAGCTCGCCCGCCGACACGCCACGCTTGGCGGCGCGCAATATGATGTCTCCTGAGATCGCCGTCGCATCGGCGATCATTCGGTTCGCGAGCGCAGTCATGCGATCCTCGCTCAGCCCCAAACTGAGCTGATCCAGACGGCGGCGCACCAGTACCGGTAACACCCGCAGATCGGAGGTGGAGGACACCACCATATTGCGACCATGGGTCCGCTCACGCCGGTATCGAATGACCTTGATGCCCTGAGCGGCAAGCTGCCGCTTGTCGAGCAGGTCGTCATACGTTGCGACCCACTCTGCCAAGCCATGAACGTCTTTGAACATGGCCTCGAGGCCATGGTCTTGCAACGAGATCTGGCGGGCGGGGAGGTAGTGTTCGCTTTCGCGATGCGACTGCTTGCGGATCACGGCCGCCAGGGCGTCAAGATAGCACCAGCCGACCCGAGGTTGCCGTGGAGATACCAGATAGCTCGTTGCGGTGAGCTGTTCCTCGCCCACCACTCTCCGATACGACCAGCGTGGCGGAACGTGATCAAGGATAAGTGGGTCCGTCTCGTCGTTGCGGGGCACCGAGAACCATGACTCCCGCGCCTGTCTCGAAACGACGTCATGGAGGAAGGCAACATCGACGCTCCGCTCATCTGGCGCGCGCCGCCCCGTGCTGCCCTCGAGCATCACCCCGATCCTGAGTTTGGACATGAAGTTGAGCGACGTTTCACTCACGACGATGGCGTCAGGATCGCTCCCCGACTGATCCAGCAGGTCGGTATAGACCTTATTGAGCTTTGAGCGGTCTCGATGGCGGACGAGAACGTTGCAATGAACCTCGTCCTCATGCACGGATCCCAGGGCACTGACGGTGGCCAACGGCAGACCGGCAGCATCACAGTTGTAGAGCATGATGCTGAGGTTCGCCCGCTCGTGGGGCTGCAGATCGAGATAGCGGCCAATCAGACTACGGATCTCGCGCGCGGCTTCGGCCGGATCGACGTCCGTGGACGCTTCCGAGGGGTCGCGAACCGGCCGTTCCATCAAGCTGTAGTCGTTGAGCGTACTCGTTTCATTGAGGAGAACCGCTTCGCCGCCTGTGAAGCCCGGGACGGCCTCAGGATAGTAAGGATGTTCGAGCTCGGCGCGCAGGTCGGCAAAGAAGAGCCGCTGATCCCCGAAATTCACCTCCTCGGCTTTGAGCAGGTGATCAACGAGCCCACACAAGGCGCGCATCTTGACCGCCGTCGCCGTCATTCGCATCGGGTGCCAGGGCGTTACGATCGCGGCCGGCGCCGCGCCGGCGATCTGCACTGCGCCGATCCTCAGGATGGGCTCCCAAAGATCGCGTCGATTAAGGTCGCCCGGCGCCGACTTTCGAAGTTGCTCGAGAAGTTTGCCGTAGAGGTCAACCTGATCAAGCTGCGGCTTTCCTCCCATGCCGTTGGACCGCCAATCCTCAATGGCTGCAGTGTATCCCTTGGCAAAAGCGGTCCAGGCCTCCCCGAGATCGGCGCCGGCTGGGGGAGAAATCCGACCTGCTCCAACCGCCGCCTTGATCGCTCGGGGCAGCGTCTTGCCCAAGTCCTCGACATTGGTCGATCGGGGAACTAGAGACCCAGCATCCTGACGGAACGAGGGTTGCAGCGTGCCGACGTCCGCCAGCGATACCGACTGCATCGCGCCTTTCTTGCTCACCAGCATGCGCGACGCTTCGGCTATGCCGAAGGGGTTCTTTTCAAGTCTGGCAAGATCATCAGGCAGAGCAAGGCCGATGGCATTCGGCTCGCCACGCCAGATCAACTGAACGATGTTCCTTTCCGCCGATGAGCCCGCTCCCACAGTGAGGGTCAGGTCAAACTTGATCTGAATATTGACGCGCGAGGTCGAGACGTTCTCGCGGAACTTGCGCCTCTTTCTCGCGGCTTCAAGCAGAGCCTCGAACTCGAATATGTGCGGCGTGTCCCAGCTCACCGCGTCCGGCAGCATGTTAGGCAGCGCCCTGTACTTGAGGCTGAAGGCGCGCGCGACGTCGGCATTCATATCCAGCCATTGCGTCTTGGTCCGACGCGAGGAGCGGATGTCAATACGGCGTGGCATCCTGAGTGTGCCCAGTTGCGCAAACAGCCGCTCGATGCTGCGGACTAACCCATCGAGAAAGTCTGTGCATTCGATCGGTCGTCCGTAGACGAATTTCTCCCATTTCGCCCGCAGCTGCCGATTGGCTGCGAGATCCTCGCGGTGAGCCTCGAAGAATTCGCGGTCGTCCTCCCTCGATTCCTTGAGGGACCTGTCCTTGAGATCGCTGAGGTACGACTTGTCCGCTTCGCTCAGCCGATCGGGACGTTCATAGTCGAAGAACTGAATCGTCTCTTCCGGCAGCTTCAGCTTCTTCAGCTTGAGGCCTGAGAAGACGAGCAGGACATTGTCCTGCTCCCATTCGAGCTCAGCGAGTTTTTCGGTTTCGTCGCGCCACCCGGCTGGCGAGGTGATGAACGCCTCGATCGTTGGATGCAATTCCGTCGCGATTTCGTCCCGTACCGTATCGAACTGGTCCCGCAGCTCCTCGGATTCGATCGGCTGGCGATTGGGCCGCTGTTTCGACAGCAGTGGCCTGCGCTCGCTGATCAACTTGTCGTAGAGGCGTCGCCACCGATTCTGCTGCAGCAGGTCCTTGGGCCGTTGCGACCGGAAGTATCCGGTGTCGCGCGGCAACTGCAACGCCGGCAGCGCCCACCCCAAGGCGTCTGCCACCGGCAGCGACATGCTATCGATTGCCTCGCGGGTCATGGAGACATAGTTGCTGAGCTGCGCCAGCGGCCAATCATCGACGCTAGACAGCGCCTTCAATGCCGTCTGCCACGCATCGATATGCTCTGCTGGCAGCCCCAGACTGTCAGACGCCGGCAGAACCCAATAGGCGGGCCCCTCCTTGAGTTCCTTGGCGCCAACGAGTGCGACATCGTGGAGTGAAGCGCCCTGATCATCATCGGTGTTGGCGATCAGCAACGCCGGGCGCTCGCACTCTGCGTGACGCAAGGCGACAGTCCTCTCATCGGTGAGCACCGCTTCCGGCAGGCCCTGTCCATCGACCAATGCGCGAGGTACCGCAATTCTAACGCGGGACTGGATGGATGAATCCGACACGAGCTGCCGGACGATCGCAGCAACCTGCGGGCCGGTGAGCCGGTCGAGCATGAAGCGCGCAGTTCCGCTGTCGGGTCCGAGACCCTGAAGGCGTTCCTGGAGCGCCGCGGCTCCCGCGGTGCCTATGAGATCGAGCGCGTTCATGCCCTCACCTCGCGGCGAAACGGGTTCTCGACATAGGCGGCCGAGTCCGACAGTCGGTTGAGGAGCCCAAGGCTGATCAGTCGCTCCTCAAGGCGCCTCGCATTGTCGGAAAAGTCCTCCTGATCGGCCTTTCCAGCGCCGATGATGCTCGCTGCCTGATGATCACCGATGACGAACCCGTAGCGGGTGTAAAGCTCGGCGAGAAAGTCTTTGAACTCCATGCGTTCCGTGACACAGCACACCACTAGCGTTTTGAGCAGCCGATCGGTCGGCGCGTAACGAACCCGTCTACTCGATCGGCGCGAACTCAACCCGATCTGCCGCGCCCAAGTGGAATGAACCTTGCCGACATGCTGTGCATGGCGAGTTTTTGCCCGGCTGACGAGCTCCTCGATCAGGTCTTTCGGATTGCTTATCCCGGTGGGTAGATCATCGGGGTCGGGCCAGTCAAATTGACGTGCCAGAACTTCAGCCGCGCTGAGGACCGCATCGTCCGATGCGACGGCAACCTGCCACTCATGGGAGGCTTCTGAGTTGCGGACATACTGCTCTATGGCGAGGCCTGGCAGCGCGTTGTTGGCCTGAAAG
>NZ_RZSN01000027.1:0-44984 GCF_003997315.1 Mesorhizobium sp. M1A.F.Ca.IN.020.04.1.1 | reverse complement strand
TGGCTGTTTCGGGATCGGAAAGCGGCACGCGCTCGCCGGCGCGGATCACGGCCGGGTCGTAAGCTTTGCGCGCGAAGACTTCGAGCACGAGGGGCCGGAAGAACTCGATCGGCAGCGTCTCGTAGTCGGGATCGAAGCTCGACTGGTCCCAGCGCTCGCAGAACCGGGCGCAATCGTCGAAATAGAGATGGCCGGCGAAGCGGTCGCGGGCATACTGGTTGCCGCCCAAATGATGCGCGTAATAGAGGCGCTGGAAGTCGCCGTGCTTTTCGACAACCCAGGTGCATTGCTCGCGCACGAACGGCTTCAGGATGGTGGCGGCATATTCGTCATGATTGTAGGGCGCGTATATGTCGCCGATGTCGTGCAGCAGCGCGGAGACGATCCAGTCAGTGTCGGCGCCGTCGCGCCAGGCGCGCGTCGCCGCCTGCAGCGAATGGCCGAGCCGGGTGATCTTGTAGCCGGACAAACCTTCGTCCAGCTGCACCAGCGCGGAAAGCAGCCGATCCCCCGTCCTGGCGGCATAGTCGATCTCGTGGGCGGTCAGGAATTCATAGTCTTCCTTGTCGCCGTCCTTCATCGCGGTGAATTTGACGGTAGCCATCTCGACCTCCCGCTTTTCAATGTTGTTTGAGCATGATCTTTTCCGAACCGCAGGTCAGCGAAGCAAAAACCGGTTCCCCACTTTTCGGGGTCATGCTCATGCCGCGATCGGAGCCCGCTTGGTGAGGTTGAGCTTCTTGCGCACTTCCTCCGGTCCGAGCACGCGCGCACCGAGATTGGAGACGATGCTCACCGCGCGCTCGACGAGCTGCGCATTGGTCGCCAGCACGCCCTTGTCCAGCCACAGATTGTCTTCCAGCCCGACACGGACATTGCCGCCGGCCAGCACCGCCGCCGCGACATAGGCCATTTGGTTGCGGCCGATCGAGAAGGCCGACCAGTTCCAGGTCGACGGCACGTTGTTGACCATCGCCATGAAGGTGTTGAGGTCGTCCGGTGCGCCCCAAGGCACACCCATGCACAGTTGCACCAGCGCATCCGGCTTCAGCACCTGTTCCTCGACCAGCTGCTTGGCGAACCACAGATGCCCGGTATCGAAAGCCTCGATCTCGGGCTTCACGCCGAGCGCCGTCATCATGCCGCCCATGGCGCGCAGCATGCCGGGCGTGTTGGTCATCACATAGTCGGCTTCGGCGAAGTTCATCGTGCCGCAATCAAGCGTGCAGATCTCCGGCAGGCACTGGCGCACATGCTCCATGCGGTTGGTGGCGCCGCCCATGTCGGTGCCCTTCTCGTTGAGCGGCAGCGGCGCTTCCGGCGAGCCGAACACCATGTCGCCGCCCATGCCGGCGGTGAGGTTCAGCACCACGTCCACGTTCGCCTCGCGGATGCGCTCGGTGACCTCACGGTAGAGATGGACGTCACGCCTGGGCTTGCCGGTTTCGGGGTCGCGCACATGGCAATGGACGATCGCAGCACCCGCCTTGGCGGCCTCGATCGCCGAATCGGCGATCTGCTTGGGCGAGCGCGGCACGTTCGGGCTGCGGTCCTGCGTCCCGCCCGAACCGGTCACGGCACAGGTAATGAAAACCTCACGGTTCATCGCGAGCGGCATCGTCTTTCCTCCCAAATTCGATCAGCCATTGATGAAGCCGGAAACCGGCTTTGCTATGACGACCTGCGCCGAAGCTGGCCAAGCATGACCGACTTGCCGGAAACTGTTTTGCATTTTACGAAGTCACCATGACTAAAAGCGAAAAACCGACGATCTTTCGCGCCGAGCGGGAAACGCTCAAGGTGACGTTTCTGGTGTTCTCGGGCTCGTCGATCATGTGCGTGGCCTCGGCGGTCGACCCGCTGCGCGCCGCCAACCGCATTTCCGGCGAGACTTTGTTCGACTTCAAGCTGGTCTCGCTCACCGGGGAGGCGCCGGTGACGACCTGCGGCTTGCCGGTCGCCGTCGGCGGCCGCTTCGATGCCGCCGAAGCGACCGACATGCTGGTCGTCGTCGCCGGCTTCGGAACGCAGAACTATGCGACGTCGGCGTTGCTGGCCGGGTTGCGCCGCGCGGCGCGTGCAGCCCGCGCCTGCGGCGGCGTCGAGGCCGGCACCTGGCTGGTGGCGCGCGCCGGCCTGCTCGAAGGCCGCAGCGCCACCACGCATTGGGAAGACATGGAGGATTTCTCCGCCGCCTTTCCGGGCGTCGATGTGCGCCCCGACCGCTATGTCATCGACGGGCCGGTCTTCACCTCGGGCGGTGCCTCGCCCACCTTCGACCTGATGCTGCATCTGGTCCGCACCCGGCTCGGCATGGCGGCCGCGCTCGATGTGGCGAGCGTCTTCATCTACGATCAGACGCGCGCGGCGACCGACGCCCAGCCGCTGGTCTCGCTCGGCCGGCTCGACGGCTACGATCCGCGCCTGGCGCAGGCGATCCGGCTGATGGAAGCGCATGTCGATGAGCCGCTGACCATCGATGCCGTGGCCAAGCGCGCCGGCGTCACGGCGCGAACACTCGAGAGCATCTTCCGCAAGTCCATCGGCGAGACGCCGGGTGCCTATTATCTGCGGCTGCGGCTCGCCGCCGCCCGACGTCTGGTGGTCGACACGCGCATCGCCATGGCCGACATTGCCGGGCGTACGGGTTTTTCATCAGCCGCGGCGTTTTCCAGGGCGTTTTCCCGCGCGTTCGGCGAAGCGCCGGTCAGGCTGCGGCGCGGCTGATGCAGATCGGCCAAAAGCGCGCAGCGGTTTTGGGAAGCGGCATAGATCAAAACAAGGGATTCAAAGCGCGTCGCCTGAATCCGCTTCTGTGCGGCGCGCTTTGAGGATCCAGTCGGTAGCGGCCGCAAGGTCGTCGACCAGCGCCGTGGGAGGCGGATCGAAGCGCGTTTCATCGCCTGGGCAGTACTTGCCGGTCCGCACCAGCAGCCCCGCGCCAAGCCCGGCGCTGAGCGCGCCGGCGACGTCGCTCTCCGCATCGTCGCCGACCATGACTGCATCGGCTGCCGAGCAGTTCAAATCGTCAAGCGCCGCGAGGAAGAAGTCCGGCGACGGCTTGCCGAGCACGATAGGGCTTCGGCCGCTGGCGAATTCGAGCGCTGCCGCGAAGGCGCCGGCATCGAGGCTGAGCTCACCGTCGGCATCCTTGAAGCTGCGATTGGCGGCGAGAGCCAGAAAATCGGCTCCGGCAACAAGTTCGCGGAACGCTCGGTTTAGGCCGGCATAGTCGAAGGCCTCGCCGGCGTCGCCGACGACGACAGCGCGGCTCTTGCCGCCCTCCGAACCGGTAAACTCGGCTTCGAGGTTGGGATGGACGAGCAGGTGAGGTTGGCGGCCATGCCTTCGCAGCCATTCGACTGCGGCGCGCGCCGGCGTCAGCAATTCTTCATCACTGGCTTCGACGCCCAGCGCGGCGAGCTGCGCGATGATTTTATGGCGCGGCGAACGTGTCGTGTTGCTGACGAAGCGGAGCGGCAGTCCGGCCTTGCGCAAACGCTCGACCGCAGCCACAGCGCCTGCGATCGGGGTGTCGCAATCATAGACGACACCCGCGAGATCGAGCAGCACCGCGCGTATCATCGGTGCAGGATGGAGAAACAGTCTCCGTTCGTCAAACTGCCGAAAATACGCCCTCGGACACAGGGGCCGAAGAATCAGGCGGCGTCGCGGCCTTCGCGCACAATGCGCGAGCGCATGCTCTTGGCCAGCGCCGTTTCCAACCGCGCGGCGACCGCGCGATCCCATTCATTTGCTTCGCCGGCGCCATCCTTCGGATGCGGCAGCGCCATCAGCCGATCGATGATCGAACCAGCCTCGCCGGAAGAGAGCAGGGCGTCGATTTCGCGTTCGTGCTGCATACGTTTCGCCTCCTTCTTTCCTTCCCGCCGGATGTCGACAATATACGCGATTCGTGACGGCTGTTTGAAGGCAAGAGCGCGGCGATTGAGAGGCAGCGCGGGGCAAAACCTTGTCGTGTAGGTTCACCCCGCATGGAATGTAATTTCAGCTCTGCGGCGCTCGATTCGGGCGCCGCAGGAAAGCCTCAGACGTAGCGGTTGACGATGTTTTCAAGGAGCTCCTGCCGGCCGGAGCGCGGCTGCGGCTCGATCTTCTCCGTCACCACGCGTTCGGCGATCTCCTCCAGCGTACGCTTGCCGGAAAGCATCGCCTTGCCTTCGGCCGTGTTCCAGCCGGCATAGCGTTCGTTAAGCGGACCCGACAGCGCCTTGTCTCCGATCATCCTGGCCGCCGCCTTGAGCCCGCGCGCGCAGGCGTCCATGCCGCCGATATGGCCGATCAGCAGATCCTCCGGGTCGAGCGACTGGCGGCGCAGCTTCGCGTCGAAATTGGTGCCGCCGGTCTTGAAGCCGCCACCCTGCAGGATCTGGTAATAGGCCAAAGCCATCTCCGGCACATTGTTGGGGAACTGGTCGGTGTCCCAGCCGGACTGATAGTCGTTTCGGTTCATGTCGATCGAACCGAAAATGCCGAGCGCGTTGGCCAAGGCCAGCTCATGCTCGAAGGAGTGGCCGGCAAGGATCGCATGGCCCTGCTCGATGTTGACCTTCACCTCCTTCTCCAGCCCGAAGCGCTTCAGGAAGCCGTAGACGGTAGCGACATCGTAGTCGTACTGGTGCTTGGTCGGCTCCTGCGGTTTCGGCTCGATCAGGATCGTGCCCTCGAAACCTATTTTGTGCTTGTAATCCACGACGAGGTTGAGGAAGCGGCCGGCCTGCTCTTGCTCTCGCGCGAGGTCGGTGTTGAGCAGCGTCTCATAGCCTTCGCGCCCGCCCCACAGCACATAGTTCTCGCCCTTCAGCTTCTTGGTCACGTCGATGCATTTCTTCACCGTCGCCGCCGCATAGGCGAACACGTCCGGATCGGGATTGGTGGCGGCGCCCGCCATGAAGCGCCGATGCGAGAAAAGGTTCGCCGTGCCCCAGAGCAGCTTGACGCCGGTCTGGTTCATCTTGGCCGAAAAATAATCGGCGATCTCGTCGAGGCGCGCCGCGCTTTCGGAGAAATCCTTGCCTTCCGGGCGAACGTCGGCGTCGTGGAAGCAGAAATAGGGCACGCCGAGCAGCGAGAACAGCTCGAAGGCGACGTCGGCCTTCAGTTTCGCCAGTTCCATCGTGTCGATGCCGCCGGGCTTGGCGAACCAGGGTCGGTCGAAGGTCTGGCCGCCGAACGGGTCGCCCCCCTGCCAGGCGAAGGAATGCCAATACGCGACGGCAAAGCGCAGATGGTCCTCCAGCCGCTTTCCACCTACCACCTCGTCCGGATTGTAATATCGGTAGGCCAGTGGATTGGTTGAATCGGGCCCTTCATACTTGATGGTCTTGATGTCGCCGAAAAATCCGCTGCTCATGGTTTCCTTCCTCTCCAACTGCTTTCGCCGATTACCTCAGGCGTAATTGGTTTGGCGCTTCCGTGGGTCCAAAAGGGTCATGTCGAACGATCCAATGAAGGATGAAGACCATGACCGACCTCAACACAATCGCCCGCAACTACATCACCGCCTGGAACGAGAGCGATGCGGCGCGCCGCAAGGCCCTGCTCGAGGCCGCCTTCACCAGCGACGTCAGCTATCGCGACCCGATCATGCAAGGCGACGGCCACGACGGCATCGCCGCGCTGATCGACGGCGTGCAGCAGCAATTCGCCGGCTTCCGCTTCTCCCTGAAGGGTGAGCCGGACGGTTTTGCCGACCGCATCCGCTTTTCGTGGAATCTGGGCCCCGAAGGCGCAGAATCCGTCATCGAAGGCACCGATATTTGCGTCATCGAGAACGGCCGCCTGAAGAGCGTCACCGGCTTCCTCGACAAGGTGCCGGCGCAGCGAGGCTAACCGGGTAAGGGAGGCGCGAGGCACCCCCCTGTGGCCTGCCGGCCATCTCCCCCGCAAGCGGGGAGATCGGCTTTCATCTAGGATTTCCCCAATCTCCAACGCTGCAAAAGGGAGCGAGGCGCCCAAGCTGCCAATCTCCCCCCTTGAGGGGGAGATGCCCGGCAGGGCAGAGGGGGGTGCCTCGCGCATACTCACGCGGTTACCGCCCTGATCGCCGGATAGAGCGCACGATAGCGTTGATAAGCATCTGCATACGCCCCACCAAGCCCGGCATCCGGTTCGATCGTCGCATCGGTCGCCGGCGCGGTGCAAACGGCAAGCGGATCGGCGCCGGTCGCGGCGATCAGCCCGAGACGCGCCGCGCCGAAGGCGGCGCCGAAATCGCCGTCGGCCGGGATGTCGACCGGCAGCTGCAACGCGGTGGCGATCGCCTTCAGCCAGTAGCGCGAGCGAGAGCCGCCGCCGATCGCCGTCACCCTGGTCAGGGTCGTGCCCGCCGTTTTCAGCGCCTCGAGGCTGTCGCGGAAGGCAAACGCCACGCCTTCGAGCACGGCCTGGGTCAGCACGGCGCGGCTCGATTGATGCGCGAGGCCGGTGAAGGAACCACGAATGGCCGCATCATTATGCGGCGTGCGCTCGCCGGAGAGATAAGGCAGGAAAGCGATGCCTGTCGGCGCCTTGAGCTTGTCGCCGAGCTCGCCGGTCAGGTCGCCGGCGCCTTTGCCGGTGATCTCCGACAGCCAGTTGAGCGAATCGGTGGCCGACAGGATGACCCCCATCTGGTGCCAGGTGTTGGGCAGCGCGTGGCAGAAGGTGTGCACCGCGCTTTCCGGATTGGGCAGATAGGAGGCGTTGGCGGCAAACAGCACCCCCGACGTGCCGAGCGACACGAAGGCGTGGCCGGCGCCCACGGTGCCCATGCCGCAGGCCGAGGCCGCATTGTCGCCGGCGCCGCCGGCGACCGGAATGCCTGAAGCAATACCCCATTTCGAGGCAAGCTCGCCGCGCAAGCCGCCGGCCTTCGCCGTGCCTTCGACCAGCGACGGCATATGCTTCTCGTCGAGCGTTGTCGCGGCGAGCAGTTCGGAGGACCACTGCCGCTTGCCGACGTCGAGCCAGGATGTGCCCGCCGAATCCGACATCTCCGAAATATGCTCGCCGGTCAGCCAGAGCCGCAGATAGTCCTTGGGCAGGAGCACCTTGGCGACAGCGGCAAAAACACTGGGCTCGTTGTCCTTCACCCACACCAGCTTCGGCGCCGTGAAGCCCGGGAAGACGATGTTGCCGGTGAGCTTGCGGAAACGCGGGTCGGCGTCGAGCGCCGCTGCCTCGACATGGCTGCGGGTGTCGTTCCAAAGGATGCAGGGACGCAGCACCTTGTCCGAGGCGTCGAGCAGGGTCGCGCCATGCATCTGGCCGGAGAGGCCGATACCCTTGACCGCTGCAAGCTCCTTGGGATGGGAAGTCTTGAGCTCGGCAATCGCTGTCTGGCAGGCTTCGATCCAGTGCGCCGGATTCTGTTCGGACCAGCCGGCATGCGGCCGCGAGACGTCCAGCGAGCCGTGGCCGGACCCGACGACCGTCTGGCGATCATCGATCAGGAGCGCCTTGACGCCCGAGGTGCCCAGGTCGAGGCCGAGATACATGATTTCCTCCCGATGCCATTAATTTTTTCGGGTCTCGAAAAAATCTGGAATGGCCAGTTCTTAAGCCAAGATCCGCCTCCGGTCAATTCTCTGACAAATCGGCCGCGCGGCGCGATAACAGCGCCGACAGCGGGCTGTCCGGCCGCGCCAGCTGACGCTCGGCGGTCAGCGCCCGCGCCAGCGCGCTGTCACCGGCACGCAGCGCCGCCTCGATCAGCATCAGGTCGATCACGTCGCGTTGTGCATGGCTGCCGCCGAAGCGGTGCGCGATCCAGCGGATTGGCCGGATCAGGCGCGCCACCTCTCCGTAGTTGCCCTCGCCGAATGCTTTGATCGCCAAGGTCAGAGGGTGGCCGACGTCGCGCGTGAATGCGGCGTTATCGTCATCGCCGCGCATTGCTTCGCGCTGCGCTTCGAGCAGGGTCTCGGCCGGCGCGTGCAGCCCGGCGCCGACAAAGGCCATCATCGCATGCGCATCGTTGAAGGCGTAATTGCCGGCGGCCGCCTTTGGCGCCCAGTTCGCCGCAAGCGCCGCCCAGCGGTCGCCGACATCGACGCCGTGGAGATAAAGTCGCCACAGGATCGCCGAGGCGTCGACCATGTTGAGCGCCAGCGTCGAGCGGTCGCCGTAGATCGGCCCGTCATAGAGCTGGAGCACCTCGTTTGTCTCGCCGAGATCGTAGTGGAACAGCGCCAGATGCCACCAATTATGGATTTTGAGAAAGCTGTCCTTCGTCCACGCCTCCGGATTGGCGCGCATCCAGGCGATGCCCTCCCTTTGCCGGCTTTGCATTTCCATGACATGCGCGACCGCGTGCTGCGCCCAGCCGTCGCGCGGCTCGATCTCGATGGCCTGCCGGCCGAAGGCTTCGGCGCGCGCATAGTCGCCCATTTCCTCCAGCCCGAAAGCCTGCATGCCGAGAACGGCATGGTAGCCCGGCATGTCCTTCTCCCAAGCCGACAACGCCCGCCCGATGCGGTCGCGCAGCATGCGCGCATTGCCGATGAAGAAGTCGATCTGGTGGCCAACCTGCAGCGCCACCGCATCGAGCGGGTTGTCGATGGCGACGTCCTCGAGGATGCGGGCGGCGTCATGCCAGCGGCCGCTGGCAAGATGGCCGAGCGCCGCGACATGCGCGCGCTCGCGCGCGGTGCCGGCGAGCGGCAGCGCCGCCGCATGGCAGGTTTGCGCAATCGCCATCGCCTCCCGCTCGGTGGCGAGGCCGAACAGATAGCCCTTGAACACATGCGCCATCACGAAGCTGGGCTCATCGGCGATCGCGCTATCGACGGAGCCGACCGGGTCGCCGATGAAGCACTGCAGCTCACGGACGGCTCTGGCGTAGGACGAAAGCCCGGCTTCGGTCGCGCCCGAGTGCGTCAGGCCGAATGCGTCCTTCAGCGCCATAGCCGCGTCCTTTGATGCCTATTCGTCCGGTCGGACCGATGCAATCCTAGAACATCGACCGTCGGACCGCCAACCGGCGAGGGCTTCGACTGTGTCGAACCGGACTTCTCCTCAATTCCCCGAACGCATCGCCACCGTGGCGATGCCGGCGCCGACAAGCAATGTCCCGCCGGTGCGGTTGAAGATACGGATCGCCCTTGGGTTGCGCACGATGGCGCGCGCTCGCGAAGCAATCAGCGCATAGCCGAAGGCATTGCTGAATGCGAGCGCCAGGAAGGTCGCTTCGAAGATCAGCATCTGCGTCCAGAAATCGGCATGCCGGTCGAGAAACTGCGGCAGGAAGGCGACGAAGAACGTGATGCTCTTCGGGTTGAGCGCCGTGACCAGCCAGGCATGCGCCATCATCCTTGCCGCCGACACGGCGTCGGTGCGCGGTTCGGCCTTCAGCGCGCCGCCGGCGCGGAACAGTTTTATGCCGAGATAGATGAGGTAGCCGGCGCCGATCACCTTGAGCACGGTGAACACAGTGGCCGAAGCCGCAAGCAACGCGCCGATGCCGAGCATCGAAAGCGTCATGGCGGTGAAATCGCCGAGCGCGACGCCGACTGCCATCGGCAGCGCCGTACGCCAGCCCTGGCCGAGCGCATAGGAGACGACCAAGAGGATCGTCGGGCCCGGGATGACGAGGAGGATGGCGGAGGCAGCGGCAAAGGCAGCCCAGTTTTCGAAGGACATTTTCCCTACTCCTTGAGCGCAAAGAACAGGATAAATCCTGGGGTATGCGAGATTGTAAAGAGGCGTTGGAGAAAATCTTCGGCGCCGGCCTGCCCTGTCGCCTGGCCCGGATAACGCCCTGTCAGGGTTAAGTGCGGGCAAAGTTCTTTCACCCTTTTTCAACCATGACTGACGAAAATTGCAGCCATTCGGCCGGACCGTGCTTCCCGCCGACAGCGTAGGGTTTGGTGTATGCGCGAATTGCCGCAAAGTCTGACGCCGCCTTCGAGCGGCGAAACCGTCGAAACCGAAGTTCCGCTTTCCCGCCGCGCCGTGCTTTCAGGCATGGGCGCCATGGCGCTGCTCGGCATGGCCGGCTGCAGCACCACCAACACGCTCGACCTGCCGCAATTGCAGATCGACGACACCACCACCGGATCGGTGCCGATCCGACCGGCGATCAGCGTCGACAAGAACATCACCGGTCCCGACGTGATGTATGCTGCCTTGACCGACAACGGCTTCCAGGTCCCGGCGGTGCCCTACCAGAAGGTCAAGCCGGAGTTCCGTCGCCAGATCGTTGTCGACAAGACCGGCGAAGCGCCCGGCACCATCGTCGTGCATTTGCAGGAGCGCATGCTCTATCTCGTCCAGCCCGGCGGCGACGCCATCCGCTACGGCGTCGGCATCGGTAAGGACGGCTTCCGCTGGTCGGGCCGCGCCAACATCCAGTACGGCAAGGAATGGCCGGTCTGGACGCCGCCGCCGGAGATGGTCAAGCGCAAGCCGGAACTGGTGAAATGGCAGGGCGGCCAGCCCGGCGGCCTGACCAATCCGCTGGGCGCCCGCGCGCTTTACATCTACCAGAACGGCAAGGACACCGGTTACCGCATCCACGGCTCGCCCGAATGGTGGACCATCGGCCAGGCGATGTCGTCGGGCTGCGTGCGGCTGATCAACCAAGACATCATCGACCTCTACAACAGGGTATCGAAGAAGAACCCAGTCGTCGTCGTCTGATTTTTTCGGCGGTCAGCACGGCCGCTATTTTTTCGGGATCATGCGCCTCCTTTCTCCCGTTGCGTGATGCCGCAAGACAGGCGAAGGTGCTCTGAAAAGCTTCGCCTCGGGAGAGAACGATCATGGCCGGAACCTTTGTCATCGCGCAGGGCGGCGGCCCGACCGCCGTCATCAATCAGACGGTCGTCGGCGCCACGCTGGAGATCCGCAAGCGGCATCCCGGCGCCAAGGTGCTCGGCTCGATCCATGGCGTGCGCGGCATCCGCGACGGCAACTATGTCGACCTCTCAGCCATCCCCGAAGATCGGCTGCGGCTGATCGCAGGCACCCCGAGCGCCGCCCTTGGCTCGACCCGCGACAAGCCCGACGCGGCCTATTGCGAGGTCATCCTCAACGGCCTCAAGAAGGCCGGCGCCGATGCCTTCATCTATATCGGCGGCAACGACACTTCGGGCACCCAGCAGATCCTGACCGACGCCGCCGGCGGCGCGATCGCCTTCGTGCATGCGCCGAAAACCATCGACAACGATCTCGAGGAGAACGACCATACGCCGGGCTTCATCTCGGCGGCCGAATTCGTCGCCGGCGCTTTCCTGTCGGTCGATTTGGATTTCCGCGCGTTGCCCGGCATTTATGTCGGCATCGTCATGGGCCGGCACGCCGGCTTCCTGACTGCCGCGGCCGCCGCCTGGCAGCTCGATCCGGATAGCGGTCCGCATCTGGTCTATGTACCGGAGCGCGCCTTCTCCGCCGAACGTTTCATCGATGATGTCCGCAGGACGCTCGACCGCCACAAGCGCTGCATCGTCGCCGTCTCGGAAGGCGTCAGCACCGCCGACGGCAAGGCGTTGGTCGAGAGCCTGGTGCCGCCGGAAAAGCTCGAGCGCGACCAGCACGGCAACGTCAAATTGTCGGGCAGCGATCTGCCGGCGGCGCTCGAACGCGCTTTGGCGGAAGGCCTGCCGGGCAAGCGGGCGCGCGTCGATGCCCTGGGCTATATGCCGCGCGGCTATGTCGGCGCGATCAGTCCCGTGGACGCCAAGGAAGCCTTCGAAGCCGGCGCGTTCGCGGTTGCCGTTGCCGGGGAGGGTGGCGGCTCGGTGGCGCTGCAATATGACGGCACCAAGACCGTGCTGAAGAAGGTGCCGCTCGAGGCGGTGGCCGGCAAGACCCGCCACATGCCGGACAATTTCATGAAGCCGGACGTCAACCAGTTGTCCGAGGCCGGCATGGCCTATCTGAAGCGGCTGGTGCCGGAAAAATACAAGGTCGGAAAGCCGTTCGTCTGATGGGCGACCTTGTGGTGGGCGACTGGTTCGGCAAATCCGTTGTCGATGCCAGAACGACGATGCTGACCGAGCCATTCGTGCACGATTTCGTGCGCGCCAATATTTGGCATTTCAAGGGCCGGGACGCCGACCTGCTGGTCGACACCGGCATGGGCATCTGCCCGCTGGCGCCCGAGATCGACACCCCGGCCGGCAAGCCGCTGATCGTCGTCGCCACCCACATCCATCTCGACCATGTCGGCTCGCTGCACGAATTCCCGCTCAGGATGGGGCCGAAGGTCAGCGCGGGGGAGTTCGATGGCATGGATGATGCCGTCACCTACGCCAACATGTTCCACAATCTCGACGATGCGGTATCCAAATTGCCGGCGCCCGGCTGGAAGGCGGCTGACTATCGCATCCCTTCCGCACCGTTGACGCGAATGCTCGACGAGGGCGACATCGTCGACCTCGGCGACCGGAAATTCCGCGTGCTGCATCTGCCCGGACATTCGCCGGATTCGATCGCGCTGTTCAATGAGGCCGACGGCCTGTTCTTCGCCGGCGACGCCATCTATGACGGCATGCTGATCGACGACCTGCCGGATTCGGACCGCGCCGCCTATTGCCGCACCATACAGCGGCTGCTCGAACTGCCGATACGTATCGGCCATGGCGGCCATGGCCCGAGTTTCGGCCGCGCGAGGATGGGAGAGATCGCGTCTTCCTACCTACGCCGCCGAGAGCGCTTCGTGAGCGCTGTCTGAATTAAATCTTTGTAAGGTCGCGCCAAAACCCTAATTCGGACCATTCCACGCCCTAAATGCGTGGCTGTCGATCCGGCCGGCTGCCATGCATGGCGAGACGGGCAATCCCGGCCGTCGACACGCCGACGGGCGCGTCCTTGGAGAGAGCCGTCCGCGGCGCCGGATCAACTCTCGCCCGGACAGAAACGACCATGTCACCATTTAGCATTCTTCGCAGACATCGCGTCGCGGCCCTGCTGGGCGCTGCGCTGATCATCTCCCCCGTCGTTGTTTCCTTTGCGCAAAATCCCGGCAATGCCGGCCTGAGCAACGTGGTCGCGACGACACAGACGCCGGTCGCCGGCATTACCGCCCCGAACGGCTCGTTCGCGCCGGTTGTCGCCACCACCAAGCCGGCAGTCGTGACCGTGACGACCGTGATGAAAGCCCAGCCCGGCGCGACGGATGACGGCTCGCCTTTCGACGGCAATTCGCCCTTCGACCAGTATTTCCAGCAGTTCTTCGGCGACCAGGGCATCCCGATGCCCAAGACGCCGCCGCAGCAGGCGCCGCGGCAGGAGGCTTTGGGCTCCGGCTTCATCGTCGGGTCCGATGGCACCATCGTCACCAACAACCATGTCATCGACGGCGCGACCTCGATCAAGGTGACGCTCGACGACGGCACCGAGCTTCCCGCCAAGCTCGTCGGCCACGACGCAAAGAACGATCTGGCGGTGCTCAAGGTCAAGGCGAGCAAGCCGCTGCCGACCGTCAAATGGGGCGATTCCGACAAGCTGATGACCGGCGACCAGGTGCTGGCGATCGGCAATCCGTTCGGCATCGGCACCACGGTCACCGCCGGCATCGTCTCGGCGCGCGGCCGCGACCTGCACAGCGGGCCGTTCGACGATTTCATCCAGATCGACGCGCCGATCAACCACGGCAATTCCGGCGGCCCGCTTGTCGACGTGAAGGGCAATGTGGTCGGCATCAACACGGCGATCTATTCGCCCAATGGCGGCAGCGTCGGCGTCGGCTTCGCCATTCCTTCGGACCAGGCACAAAAAGTGGTCGACAAGCTTATGAAGGGCGGTGACATCGAATACGGCTATCTTGGCGTGCAGATCCAGCCGGTCACGCAGGACGTCGCTAGCGCCATCGGCCTCGACCATCCGGGCGGCGCGCTGGTCGCGGCGGTCACCGACGGTTCGCCGGCGGCCAAGGCCGGCATCGAGACCGGCGACGTCATCACCGGCTTCGCCGGCCAGGAGATCAAGGACCCCAAGGATCTGTCGCGCGCCGTCGCCGACGTCTCCCCCGGCAGCAAGGAAACGCTGAGTGTCTGGCGCAACGGCAAGGCGATGCAGATCTCGGCCGATGTCGGCCGCAATGCCGAAGACCAGAAGACCGCCTCGAATGACGAGGGCGGCAAGCCATCGGCCGAACAGGGCCTGCGCGTGCCCTCGCTCGGCCTTGGCCTTACGGACCTCACGCCGGACATCCGGGAGCAGCTCAACCTGGCCGACAACCAGCGCGGCGCCGTGGTCGAGCGCGTCAACCCGGACAAGGCGGCCTCCGCGGCCGGCATTGAACCCGGCGATGTCATCGTCGCCGTCGACCGCACGCCGGTGAAAAACGCAAGGCAAGCGAACCAGGCGATCGCCGAGGCCGGCAAGTCCGGCAGGAAGTCGGTGCTGCTGCTGGTCGATCGCGGCGACGCGCAGATATTCGTCGCCGTGCCTTTCGCCGCCGGCTGAGAAAACTTCCAAGGAGCCTGCCGGCCTCTTCGGCAGGCTCCGCCGACAAGATTTTCGGTTGCCCGCAAACGAGGTCGACGTCTGCGACGACGATCGTCTCGAGGGCTTCGATCTGGTGCTGACGCTGACGCGCGAGCAGGCTAGGCGCCCGGCCGGCGCGATCCTTCCAGATCGGAGAGAAGGACGCTCAGACGAGGCTGCGCCCAGAGTTGCCGACGCCTTTGACCCGTGGGCGGCAACGCTCCCAAATCAAGCCGGTAGGTCCACAATGGTTAAGCGGTATCGGAAAGTGACTATTAGGAGATTCTAAAATCGAACCGAACAGTTCGTTTCTGTTGACGGTGCGTGCAGGACGGGGTGAACATCGGCGCGCGTATACACTTGGTGAGCCAAATGGATAAATGCGATAACCATCTGATTCAACAGTGTAAAAACCGATCGCGGCGGGCGATTGGTACAATTTCAAGATGGGGATTCATGGGCCAGCCGAAACAACTTCGTGATTGGAATCCGGCAGCCGGCTCACCCACATCGGGGCTGTCCGAACGACGCGATTTTCACTCCCAAGACACGCCGCTAGACGGACGAAAAAACATACTGGAGTACCAAAAATGAAAAAGATTGTTCTCACTGCCGCCGCCCTTCTGGCCATTTCCGGCAGCGCCTTCGCTGGTAGCGACAACTACGGTTCCAACGCCGCCAATCAGCCGGCCGCAGCGGTCGACACTTCTCGCACGGCCTCGACCCACAGGTCGGAAGCGGCCGCTCAGAAGCCCGTCACCCAGGGCGCGGACCACAACCTCTTCGGCAACAACTAAACTGCCGAACCTGGCCATGATCCATCAGGGGCCATGGCCGACAGGAGACAGGCGGTGGGGTCACCCGCCGCGTCCCCAAGGCATGTTGCCCAAAAGAGTACCCCAGTTTTGGAAAAGACATCAGGTTAAGAATTCAGGAGTATTGAAATGAAGAAGATCGTTCTTGCCGCAACGGCCGTTCTGGCCCTCTCCGGCGCAGCTTTCGCAGGCAGCGACAATTACGGCTCGGCTGGCGCCAGCCAGCAGGCCCCTGCCGTCGACACGACCCGCACTTTCGTCGGTGGGCACCGACTCGCCGGTCTACAAGCTGCTGAACTCGTCGAATGACGTGCACAAGTCGGCCCCGCAGGGCAGCGACCGCAATCTGTTCGGCCGCTAACAGCCGCAAGCAGTTGACGAAAAAGAGCGGCGAAGGCAAACCTCGCCGCTCTTTCTTTAGCCGGACCGTCTCGCGCCTCTTGGCCGAAACGGCAGCACCGCGCGTCAGGCCGCCTTCGCCTCGTCGCGATGCAGCGTGAAGGAATGCCCCTCCGCGTCGAAGATGTGCAGATCCCCGGCGCCGGCATTGAGCCGCAGCGTCTCGCCGCGCTTGACCTCGACATTTCCCGGCAGTTTGGCCACCAGCGGCAGATCGGCGCGGCCGATGTCGACATAGACGAGCTGAACCTCGCCGAGCTGCTCGATATAATCGACCTTGCCTTCGAACAGGTAATCCGTCCCGGTCGCGATCGCGAGATCCTCGGGCCGCACGCCGAAGCTCACCGCCGCGCCGTTCGCCGAAGCGGGCGTTGTGATCGGCACCGTCGCCCTGCGGTCGCCGACATGGCTGACCACGGTCGGATTGCCGGCCTTCTCGATCTTCGCCGGCAATATGTTCATGGCCGGCGATCCGATGAACTGCGCGACGAAGAGATTGCCGGGCCGCTTGTAGAGCTCCATCGGCGTGCCGACCTGCTCGACGACGCCTTCCTTCAGCACCACGATGCGGTCCGCCAGCGTCATCGCCTCGACCTGGTCGTGCGTGACGTAGATCATCGTCGTGTTCGGCATCGATTCTTTCAGCTTGGCGATCTCGATGCGGGTGGCGACGCGCAGTGCCGCATCGAGATTCGACAGCGGCTCGTCGAAGAGGAACACCTTCGGATTGCGCACGATGGCACGGCCGATGGCGACGCGCTGGCGCTGGCCGCCCGACATCGCCTTGGGCAGGCGGTCGAGATACTTGGTGAGCTGCAGGATCTCGGCCGCCTGGCGCACGCGCTTGTCTATCTCGGCCTTGCTTTCCTTACCGATCTTCATCGAGAAGGCCATGTTGTCGTAAACGGTCATATGCGGATAGAGCGCATAGGACTGGAACACCATGGCGATGCCCCGCTTCGAAGGCGGCACGTCGTTCACAACTTCGCCGTCGATCTGGAGCACGCCGGAGGTGATTTCCTCAAGACCGGCAATCGACCTCAGCAAGGTCGACTTGCCGCAGCCCGACGGCCCGACGAACACGATGAACTCGCCCGATTTGATGTCGAGGTCGATGCCGTGGAGAATGTTGAGGTTGCCGTATGATTTCTTCACCTGGTTCAGCGTGACATCGGCCATGGTTTCCTCTCCCAGTGATTGTCTGTTCTCAACTCAGTCGATCCGCCCGAACCAGGCGCCATAGCCGCCAAGGCGGATGGGCCCGGTGCCACCTTGTCCCGAAAAGCCATGTCCCGGCAAGGGCTGCAGCGAGCCCTTGCCGAGATCGACTTCGGCCGGCTTGCTGCCGAGGTTGAAGACGCAGGCGATGCGCTCGTTGCCTTCGCGGCGCGTGAAGGCGACGGTGTCGCCATCGCTTTCGATAAAGTCGATTTCGCCCTTGCCCAGCGCCGGATGCTGACGCCGGAAGGCGAGAAAGCGCCGGTAATGCTCGAGCAGCGAGCTCGGATCGCCCTGCTGCACATTCACGGCTTGCGCCAGATGCTTGCCGGGCACCGGCAGCCAGGGCTTGGCGGTCGAGAAGCCGCCATTCTTGGCCGCCGCATCCCACACCATCGGCGTGCGGCAGCCGTCGCGGCCCTTGAATTCCGGCCAGAAACGGATGCCGTAGGGGTCTTGCAGGTCCTCGAATTTCAGTTCCGCCTCGCCGAGGCCGAGCTCTTCGCCCTGATAGATGCAGACCGAGCCGCGAAGCGACATCAAAAGCGCCGAGATCACCTTGAGATAGGCGCTCGGATCGGCTTCGTTGGCGGCCCAGCGCGAGGCCACGCGCATCACGTCATGATTGGAGAACGCCCAGCAGGACCACCCGTCTCTGGCGACCCGGCCGAAGGCCTCCAGCACCGCCCGCACCTTGGCGGCGCTGATCTTTTCCGGTGCCAGGAAGTCGAAGGAATAGCACATGTGAACGCGCTTGCCGTCGGCGGTGTAGGCGGCCACCACTTCCAGCCCGCGCTGCGAATCGCCGACCTCGCCGACGGCGGCCTGCGCCGGATATTCGTCGAGCAGCGCGCGGAAGCGTTCAAGGAAACCGAGATTCTCCGGCCGGCTCTTGTCGTAGATATGGTCCTGGTAATTGTAGGGATTCACGGCCGGCGCCGTCTGGTCGTTGCGCTCTTCCGGCGGCAGCGGCGGGTTGTCCTCCAGCCCCAGGCTGTGGAAGTAGAAATTGATGGTGTCGAGCCGAAAGCCGTCGACGCCGCGCTCCAGCCAGAAGCGGGTGATGTTGAGCAGCGCGTCCTGAACCTCGGCGTTGTGGAAGTTGAGATCGGGCTGCTCGGCCAGGAAATTATGCATGTAATATTGCTGGCGGCTTGTATCCCATTGCCAGGCCGAGCCGCCGAAGATCGACAGCCAATTGTTGGGCGGCGTGCCGTCGGGCTTGGCGTCCGCCCACACATACCAGTCGGCTTTCGGATTGGTCCGGCTGGAGCGGCTTTCCTTGAACCAGGGGTGGATGTCGGCGGTGTGCGACAGCACCTCGTCGATCATCACCTTGAGGCCCAGCCGATGGGCTTCCGCCACCAGCGCGTCGAAGTCGGCCAGCGTGCCGAACATCGGATCGACGTCGCAATAGTCCGACACGTCGTAGCCGAAATCCTTCATCGGCGATTTGAAGAAGGGCGAGATCCAGATGGCGTCGACGCCGAGCGAGGCGATGTAGGGCAGCCGCCGGACAATGCCTTGCAGGTCGCCGATGCCGTCGCCGTTCGAGTCCTGATAAGAGCGCGGATAGATCTGGTAGATCACCGCGCCCCGCCACCAGTCGCGGTCTACGGCGGGGTCCGGTCTCGAACTCGTCTTCAAAGCCGATTGCATTGTCTCAACCTCCTTTCACCGAGCCGGCAAGCAGCCCGCGGACGAAATAGCGCTGCAGTGAGAAGAACACGATCAGCGGCACGATGATGGTGATGAAGGCCGATGTCGTGAGGATTTCCCAATTGCCGCCTCTCGAGCCGAGCAGCGCGTTGAGTTGCGCCGTCAGCACGATCTGGTCGGGCGCCGTGCCGAGGAAAACCATCGCCACCAACAGATCGTTCCACACCCACAGGAATTGAAAGATGGCGAAGGAGGCAAGCACCGGGAATGACAGCGGCAGCACGATCTTGACGAAGATCTCGAAATCGCTGGCGCCGTCGATCCGTGCCGATTCCATGATCTCGCGCGGCAGGCCGGCGATATAGCTTCTAAGCAGGTAGATGGCGAAGGGCAGGCCGAAGCCGGTATGCGCCAGCCAGATGCCGAGATAGGTTTTCGACGGCACACCGAAGAAGGTCCCGACGCCGTTGTAGAGCTTGAGCAGCGGGATCAGCGACATCTGCAGCGGCACCACGAGCAGGCCGATGATCACCGCAATCAGCAGCGCCCTTCCGGGAAAGCGCATCCAGGCCAACGCATAGGCGGCGAAGGCCGCGATCAGGATCGGGATCACCGTCGCCGGAATGGTCACGGTCAGCGAGTTCATGAAGGAGCGGCCGATACCTTGCGACAGAAGCACGTTCTCGTAGTTTTCCGTGGTGAATTTCGGCGGCGCCGAGGAGGCATAATAGACACGCTGGCCGCGATCGCCTTCGAAGGGCTTCGGCGAAGACAGCACGAACGTGCCGTCGGCGTTGACCTGCAGCGACACCCCATCGCCGAGATCGGCAGCCGTGCCGGCCTTGTATTGTGTCGGCGCCGCCGCCTTGGTGCCGAAGGCGCTGATCGCACGCTTGGCGCCGTCGCCGAAGACGTTGCCTTCGATGACATATTTGCCGTCCTTCTGGGTTTGTGCGGACGCAGCCGGCAGACGCCCAGCCTCGGTCTGGCTGGAGCTTGAGAAGGAGTTCCACCAACCCGACGCGATGATCTGGTCCTTGTCGCGCAGCGACGACACGAGGATGCCGAGTGTCGGGATGGTCCAGATGACGACGAAGACCAGCACGGCGAGATGAACGCCGAATCGGCCGACGAAGGACTTTCCGCGGGTCGCAGCCATCTCAGTGTCCTCCCGTCTCTTTGTTGGCCTGGCGAATGTTCCAGACCATGATCGGGATGACCGCGATCATGATGATGATGGCGATCGTGGCACCGCGGCCGAAATCGCCGCCGCCGCGGAACATCCAGTCGAACATCAGATTGGCGAGCACCTGGCTGTTCCATTGGCCGTTGGTCATGGTCAGCACGATGTCGAACACTTTCAGCACCAGGATGGTGATGGTGGTCCAGACAACTGCGATCGTCCCCCAGATCTGCGGCACCATGATCTTCCAGAAGATCTGGAACGGGCTGGCGCCGTCGATGACGGCCGCCTCCAGCGTCTCTTCCGGAATGCCGCGCAAGGCCGACGACAGGATCACCATGGCGAACCCTGTCTGGATCCAGATCAGGATCACCATCAGGAAGAAATTGTTCCAGAACGGCAGCGATATCCAGACCTGCGGCTGGCCGCCGAAATACTGGATGATGGCGTTGAGCAGGCCGATCTGCACCTGGCCCTCGCCGCGATACTCGTAAATGAATTTCCAGATCACGCTGGCGCCGACGAAAGAAATCGCCAGCGGCAGGAAGATTAGGCTCTTGGCGATCGTCCCCCACCAGATCTTGTCGGTGAGCACGGCGATGATCAGGCCGAGGAAGGTGCAGGCCGCCGGCACCACCGCCAGCCATAGGATGTTGTTGAAGATCGAGTTGCGGAAATCCTGGTCGCTGAACGCCCATTGGTAGTTGGCGAGGCCGACGAAATGCTCGCCGCCGCGGTCGAGAAAAGAGAGCCGCAGCGTCTCGATCACTGGATAGATCAGATAGATGGTCAGGATGATCATCGCCGGCCCGACGAACAGCCATGGCCGCACCAGCCCTTGCCGGCGCAGATTGTCGACGGCGGCGCTGCCGGAGACGCCGCGCGACGGAAAGATGAGATCGAGCAGCTTGTTGGCGCCCCAGAAATACGCGACACAGCCGCCGACGCCGATGATGATGACGAATATGGCCGAGAAAATCTGAGCCGCCATGGGTCCCTCTCCCTGGGCATGACCGGCCGGCCAAGGCTGGCAGCCGCATGCGCCGACTTTCAGTTATTCGGAACGCGAAGGCTTCCGGCGTGGGCTGCCGGTCGGACCCGGGCCGTAGCCCGGATCCAGTAGGAGGATGAGAAAAGTCTCGGGTCGCGCGCGGCGGCCTACTTGATGGCATCCCAGCTCTTCTGGATATCGGCGGCGACGTCCTGGGCGGACTTGCCGCCGACCAGGTCGATCATGCCGGTCCAGAAGGAGCCTGCGCCGACCTTGCCGGGCATCAGGTCCGAGCCGTCGAAACGCACCGTGGTGGCCCCGACCAGGATCTCGCCCTGCTTCTTCAGCGCGTCGCTGCCATAGGCGTCCTTGTTGGCTCCCTTGAAGGGCGTGACGAAGCTCTTCTGCGCCATCCACAATTCATGCGCGAGCGGCATCTCGAGGAACTTGATGAACTCACGCGAAGCCTTGGAATCCTTGGTGATCATCACCAGCGTTCCGGCCACTTCCAGCGGCGTGCCCAGTTCCGGCTTCGAGGCGTAGGGCGGGTACGGGAAGAAGTCCGCATCCTGGCCGAGCTTCACATTCTCCGGGAAGAAGGAAGGAATGAACGATGCCTGATGGTGCATGTAGCACTTCGGCGGCACCGTAAAGATGCCCTTCGGGCTGTCGCGGAAGTCGGTTGCCGCGACTGCCTTGGCACCGCCGTCGACCATCTTGTCGTCGGTTGCGATCTTGCCGAAGATGTCGAGGGCGTTGACCACGGCCGGATCGGTGAAGGGAATCTCGTTCTTCACCCATTTGTCGTAGACTTCCGGCGGCTGGGTGCGCAGCATGATGTCCTCGACCCAGTCGGTTGCCGGCCAGCCGGTGGCGCCGCCCGAACCCAGCCCGATGCACCAGGGCTTGCCGCCGTCGGCAATGATCTTCTTTTCGAGATCGGCCAGTTCCTCCTGGGTCTTCGGAACTTTGTAGCCGGCCTCCTCGAAATTATCTGGCGAGTACCAGACCAGACCTTTCACGTCGATCTTGTAGGGAAAGGCATAGAAGCCCGGCTTGCCGTCCTTGCCCGTATAGGTGCCGAGCTTGGCCCAGGAGTCGCCGGCGGCATAATTTTCCTTGATCCAGGCGGCGACGTCGTCGCCCAGCGGGGTCAGCACACCCTTGGAAGCGAGATCCTGGATCAGTCCCGGCTGTGGCAGGATGGCGATGTTGGGCGGGCTGCCGGCCTGTGTGTCGATGACGATCTGCTGCTCATAATTCTCCGACGAGGAGTATTTGACCTCCGCTCCCGTCGCCTCGGAGAAATAGTCGAGCACCGAACGCACGAGCGTCTCGTCCTCGCCGCGCCACGGACCGAAGATGGTCAGCGTTTCGCCCTTGAGGTCGACCTTCTTGAGATCGTCGTAATTCGCCCAATGAAACTTCGAATCCTCGCCCGGCTTGAATTTCAGTTCGGCATGTGCCGGCAGGCCAAGGGTGAGCGCAGCGAACGCAGCACCCAAGAGAAGCATTTTCTTCATGGCAGTCCTCCCAGTGTTGAGACAGTTCGGACGAAACCTCCATCTCGTCCGCCGACGCCCACGGTGACTCAGCGAGAAGGCAACCGCAACCTTTCGAAGAGTCTTCCAAAGCGCTTTGGCTAATCTGATCTCGCCATTGAATCATGCGGAAGTCAAGAGGTTGGGCGTGCTAATCGATTTAGATCCGGGTCGCGAGAGAGGAAAAGTGCAATGCAGCAAGCTTTTTTGGCGCTGCAGCAGCAATTTCGGCTTCAAACTGCCTGTGGCCGCCCCTAAGGTCATAACACCGGGCGATAGTGCCTATCATCGAATTTCAAATTGAAAGCGCTTTGAGGCTGGAGCCTCGATGAACCTGAAGCAACTCTCGCACATGCTGTCGCTTTCGCAGACGACGGTAAGCCGGGCGCTGAACGGCTACCCGGAGGTCAGCGAGGAGACGCGGCGTCGCGTGATGGATGCCGCTAAGCGCCACGGCTACCGGCCGAACCCCAGCGCGCGGCGGCTGGCCACCGGCAAATCGGGAATGATCGGCTATGTGCTGCCGACGGGCAACGCCGTCGACATCGATCCGCATTTCGTCGAGTTTCTTTCGGGTCTCGGCGATTATGCCCGCTCGCACGAGCTCGATCTGGTGCTCTCGCCGGCCGATGCCGACGACCAGGAGACGACATATCGGCGTATCGTCGCCAACCGCCAGGTCGACGCCGTCTACATTTCCTCGCCACGCCCGGCCGACCGGCGGCTGGCGCTGGTCAACACGCTGGGCATCCCCTTCATCGTCCATGGCCGCAGCGAGGGTTTTGAGTTCGACTATCCCTATCTCGATATCGACAACGAGGGCGCCTTCCACGAAGCGGCCAGGCTTCTCGTCCAGCTCGGCCACAAGCGGCTGGCTCTGATCAACGGCGACGACCGCGAGACCTTCGCCATCCATCGCGAGCGCGGCGTGCGCCGGGCGCTTGCCGCCAGCGGACTGACACTGGGCGAGCGCCACATCTGTTCCACGACCATGACCGAGGAAAATGGCTATCGCGCCGCCCGCCGCCTGCTCGAAGAAAGCGGAGCCCCGACGGCGATCGTCTGCTCCAGTCTCATCATGGCGCTGGGCGTCGTCCGCGCCGTGCGCGATCTCGGCCTGACCATTCCGGGCGATCTGTCGCTGGTCGCCCATGACGACGTCTTTCCCTGGCTGCGGCCGGAGAATTTCCCGGTGCCGCTCTCGACCACCCGCTCCTCGATCCGCCTTGCCGGCGCGCGTGTTGCCGAGCGGCTGGCGGCGCGCATATCAGGGCTGGAAGAGGGCGCGCGCGGCGAGGTCTGGCCGGTCGATCTGGTCGTGCGGGGATCGGTGGCCGGCGCGCCGGTGTAGGGATCGTGTTCCGACAGACGAGACGCGTTGAGTTCCGTCGCACCCCCCTCTGTCCTGCCGGACATCTCCCCCGCAAGGGGGGAGATTGGACGTCGCAGCCGTATTCGCCAATACTCGACTTTGAGGAGCGGGGTCGCCGCTGAAACTGCTGATCTCCCCCCTTGCGGGGGAGATGGCCGGCAGGCCAGAGGGGGGTGCTGTCCCGCCGGCGCCACAGATTTTCGGGAGCCTATTTCTTCGCAACCCCAGCTGCTTTTATATCCAACAGCCCATAGCCGAAGTCATTGTCCCGCCCCTTCGGGCCGAGATCCTTGGCCGTGGCCGCCAGCGCCTTCTCGATCTCATCGGCCGAGCGGTCGGGCGCGGCATGGATCAGGTTGGCGATCGCGCCTGAGACGATCGCGGCGGCGAAGGAGGTGCCGGTCACCACGTCCGAGCCGGTGCCGCTCGGCGCAACCATCTCAACGCCCGGCGCCGAGAGGAAGACATAGGCGCCGCGATTGGCTTGCGGCATCAGCCCGTCCTTGGCGTCGGTCGCGGTGACCGCGATGACCCCGTCGAAGGCTGCCGGATAGCCATAAGGCGCTTTCGGCCCGTTGTTGCCGGCCGCTGCGACCAGCACCATGCCGAGCGCGCGCGCATTGCGGCAGGCGGTGCCGAGGAGGTCGTTCTTCGGCCCGACGAAGCTCATATTGATGATGCGCACGTCCTGTTCAGCCGCCCAGTCGAGCGCCGACAGGATGACGTCCATACTCGACTTGCCGCCCTCGAAGGCCCGTGCGTGATAGATCTTGGCGCCCGGCGCCATGCCTTCCAGCGCGCCGACGCCGGCGATCAGCCCGTCGACGGAGGTGCCGTGGTCGCGCTTCTTGATCGGCACGTTCGGCATGGCGTCGAACTGGCCGGCGATCACGCCTTTCAGCGCTGGGTTGGTATCGTCGATGCCGGTGTCGATGACGGCGACGCGCACGTTCTCGCCGCTCGCCTGTTTCGAATCGAGCGCGATGCGCTCGAAGGCATAGTTCACGATGCCGGCGGCCTGCTGCAGCGAATAGATGTGGTTGGGCTCACGCCGCTGCGTGCGCCCGTCGGCGGCAAGCTGCGCCAGCACGACGCCGACCGGCCGTCCGTCCGGAATGCCGTAGCGCACCAGCGTTGTGCCGAGCAGCCGCGACTGGCGCTGCGAGCGCACCTGAAGGCCGAAGGTGGTGGCGATCTGCTGCACCGCGCCGGCATCGCCGGCGACCGTCACCAGCACCTCGTCGGGCACGAACTCGCCACTGACCGCACGCGGCGGCGCGACGACATTGAGCCCGGTAGGCGATGTGATGGGGCCGCTTGGCGGCGGAGCGGGCGCCGCTGTGCTTGTTGGACTCTTTGGAGGCGCCGGCTGCGTTGGCGCAGGCGTCGGCCGTGCCGGCGGATTCGGGAACAGGTCGACGATCAGCGCCGGCAGGAACACAGCGCCAACGGCGGCATTGCCCGCGCCGGATTTCCCGCTGCCATTCCTGACGCCGTCCTCGTCGCAGTCAGCGCCGGCCGCCGTCGTCCGGTTGAGGCAGTCGATCTGCTTTTGCGAGAGGTTCGGATCGTTGGTCTGCGCCACGGCGGGAGCGCCTACAAATGTCGCCGCGAGGATTGCCGCATGAAGAACGACCGCCTTAGCCGCCATCGACCGGTTTCCTTCCCTGCACCACAGCTTCCGCGAAAGGCTGGGCGGCAATAAGGCCGACGAGCTTGTCGTAGTCGGCCGCCGTGCTGGCCGGGATTGTCACGTGAAACACATCGTCGGCGGTCGGCCCGCCGGCGATCTTCAGCCCGTTCTGCCCAAGGAAGGCGGCGATATCCGACATCCTGGCATCCGGCTTGAACTTGACCAGGGCGAAGGGCAGGTTTGCTAGATCATCCTGATCGCCGGCGATTTCAAAGTCGTTGCGCTTGCCGCCCGGCCGCTCGAAAGACTGCGCGACGACCAGTGCAAGCAGCGCCGCGGCCGCCGCCCAAGCGACACCCGACGGGATTGCCGTGACCCGGCCGAAGACCTTCGCCAGCCATGACTGGCCGGGGGGCGTGCGCGCCGGACCGGCCTCGGCGTCGAGCGCCCTTGCAAAGCGGGAGAGCGCGTCGGCCGGCGGTCGGATCGCCTCGTTGGCGGCGGCGGTGCCGGAGAATTCGGCTTCCGCCTCGCCGAGCGCGGCCATCGCCGCAGGATCGGAGGCCAGCCATTCCTCGACGGCTTCGAGTTCTGCGCCTTCCAGCGAACCGTTGAGGTAAAACGGCAGCAACGTCTCCATCTCGTCGCGGCGCGACATCTTTTCAGCGGCGCTCATGGCCACCCCCTGTCGTAACCGGCCGCCTTGAGGGCCTCACCGAGTTTCTTGCGGGCGTAGAACATCCTGGTCTTGACAGTGGCAACCGGGATGTTGAGCACCTCGCCGATCTCGGTCACCGACTGGCCATGGTAATAGGCAAGGTCGATCACCGTGCGGTGTTCCTCCGGCAAGGCATCGACAAAGCGGCGCAAGGCGGCGGCCTTGTCTTCCTTCATGGTGACCACTTCCGGCGTGTCGGCGCTGTCGGGAACCTGCGCCGCGTCATCGTCGTCGATCCAGTCTTCCTTCTTCTTGCGCAGCAAGGACAGTGCCTTGAAGCGGGCGATGCCGAGCAGCCAGGTCGAGACTTCGGAGCGGCCTTCGAAGCTCGGCGCTTGGCGCCACAGCTCGAGAAAGACCTCGTTGGTGATATCGTCGGCCATCATTTCCGATCCCGTCTGGCGCGCCACGAAACGGTAGATCCGCGCGTGGTGACGCATGAACAGGAGCCGCACGGCGGCCCGGTCGCCCTTCGCGACCCGGTCTACAAGCGCGCGATCGGTTTCGGTCGCCGCGTTCATGGCCGGTCGAGCCGCCTGGCTCCTCGTGGCTCTGTCGCTGGTCGGTCCAAAAAGGTTCATCCTCCGCCAGGGAATTTTCGGAAGCTAACCGAAGAAGATGAGCGTTGCCAGAGGTGGCGCCCCCTTCTCCCCTTGTGGGAGAAAGTAGATCGGCGCGGAGCGCCGAGACGGGTTGAGGGGTGTTCCAGCGGAGTGAGACGTTGGCGTTCACTGAAACACCCCTCATTCGTCGCCTTTGGCGACACCTTCTCCCACAAGGGGAGAAGGGGAAGCTAAATCAAAAACACCTTCCCCTTCATCGTCGCCGGCACCTCCACGCCGAGCCGGCTCAGCACCGTCGGCGCGAGCTGCAGCTGGTCGAGCAGCGCGTCGGCTTCTGGACCCTTCGCTGGCCCGAAATAGTAGAGCGCGAAATCCTGCATCTCGTCGTCATGCCCGCCGTGATGGCCGCGGTCCGTCTGGCCGTGATCGGCGGTGACGATGACTTCATAGCCGGCTTCGCGCCAGCCGGGCAGGAAGGCGGCGAGCATACCGTCCATCGCGTAGCAGGCATGATCCATCTCGTGGCAGTCGTGGCCGAAGCGATGGCCCATCGAGTCCAGCGTGCAGCTGTGCAGGACGCCGTAGTCGATGCCGTGGCGGCGGGTGAGCATGGTCAATGTCGCGAACAGGTCGACATCGCTCGGCGTCATCTGGTTCTTGAGATTGTAGCCGGTCATGGTGTGGAAGCGGCCATGCGTGATCGGCCCGCCAGGCTCGTCGAATTCCATGTCCTCGACGAGATCGAATGGATAGGAGCGGAAGAATTCCGACCAGTAGGAATGCGTCACCGCCCCGGTCCTGCCGCCGGCTTTGCTGACCTCCGAGAAGATATCGGGCTGCCTGACCCGGAACCGGTTCTCGTTGGAGAGGATGCCATGAACCTGCGGCGTGACCCCGGTATGGATCGAGGCGTAGCAGCAGGCCGATGTTGACGGCAGCACGGAGCGCATTCTCCACACTTGCGCCTCACCAGACTGTACCCAGCCTTCGAGATTGCCCATGAGCCGGCGCCAGTTCCGGTAGGGCACGCCGTCAAGGATGATGAGCAGCAATTTGGATTTAAGCGCCACGGGCAATTCCATGCGGTCTGGCGGGAGAGATCGGCGGGCTTGACCGGTCCGGCCAAGTCCGAGAAGTGCAGCGAAGAGCTAGCCAGCTTAGTTGCCGGCGCTTTCCATGCGCCGGCCGGCAATCGCCTTCTCCAGCCAGCCGATCTCCATTTCGGGGACGGAGGACAAGAGAAGGTCGGTATAGGCATCGAAGGGCGGCGCCAGCACCTTGCTCTTGGAGCCGTAGCGGACGACCTCGCCGCGATACATGACCGCGATCGAATCGGCGATCGACTTCACTGTCGCGAGGTCGTGGGTGATGAAGAGATAAGCCACTTTCTCGATCTGCTGCAGGTTGAGCAGCAGCTTGAGGATGCCGTGGGCGACCAGCGGATCGAGCGCCGAGGTCACCTCGTCGCAGATGATCAGCTTCGGCTTGGCGGCCAGCGAACGGGCGATGCAGACGCGCTGCTTCTGGCCGCCCGAAAGCTCGGCCGGATAGCGGTCGATGAAGCCCTTTCCCATCTCGATCTGGTCGAGCAGCTCGGCGACGCGCTTGTCGCGCTCGCGGCCTCTTATGCCGAAATAGAACTCGAGCGGCCGGCCGATGATCGTTCCCACGGTCTGGCGCGGGTTCATCGCGACATCGGCCATCTGGTAGATCATCTGCAACTGGCGCAGATCCTCCTTCGGCCGGTCGGCGAGCCTGTTGCCAAGCGTTCGGCCGTCGAAGAAGACGCTGCCCTGCTCGGGCGGCAGGAGGCCGGTGATGGCGCGCGCCAGCGTCGATTTGCCGGAACCGCTCTCGCCGACGACGGCCAGCGTCTGGCCCGGGTAGATGTCGACCGAGACGTTCTTCAGCACCTTGACGAGACCGCCGCCATAGGCGGCCGTCACGTTCTTCACCGAGAGCATCGGTGTGGTGCCGGGCTGCTGTTCGTTGTGCTCGATCTCATGCACCGAGACCAGCGCGTTGGTATATTCCTGGCGCGGCTCCTTGATGATCTGGCGAGTACCGCCCCATTCGACCAGCCGGCCATGGCGCAGCACCATGATCTCGTCCGCTACCTGCGCCACCACGGCGAGGTCGTGGGTGATGTATAAAGCCGCCACATGGGTATCGCGGATGGCGTCCTTGATCGCCGCCAGCACATCGATCTGCGTCGTCACGTCGAGCGCCGTGGTCGGCTCGTCGAAGACGATCAGGTCGGGCTCGGAGCAAAGCGCCATCGCCGTCATGACGCGCTGCAACTGGCCGCCGGAGACCTGGTGGGGGAAGCGCTCACCGATCGTTTCCGGATTGGGCAGACTGAGCTTCTTGAACAGCGCGACGGCTCGCTTTTCGGCCTCGGCCCGGGTTGCCGTGCCGTGCAGAAGCGTCGCCTCCACCACCTGGTCCATCAGCCGGTGCGCCGGATTGAAGGCCGCCGCCGCCGACTGGGCGACATAGCACACTTCGCGGCCGCGCAGCTTGCGCAAGCCCTCCTTGCCGCCCTTCAGTATATCGCGGCCGTTGAGGATCACCTCGCCGCCGGTAATGCGCACGCCGCCCCGGCCATAGCCCATGGAGGACAGGCCGATCGTCGACTTGCCGGCGCCGGATTCGCCGATCAAGCCGAGCACCTTGCCCTTCTCCAGCGTCAGCGAGACATCATGGACAAGGGTGATGGTTTTCGGCGCCTCGCCGGGCGGGTAGACGGTCGCCTCGATGCGCAGATTGCGGATGTCGAGGAGTCGGCCGGAGTTTGCTTTGCTGTCAGCCATCACCCGCGCCCTCCCTTCAGGCTGGTCGTGCGGTTGAGCACCCAGTCGGCGACAAGGTTGACCGAGATCGCCAGCGCTGCGATCGCCGCCGCCGGGATGAGCGCCGCCGGGATGCCGAAGACGATGCCGTCCTTGTTCTCCTTCACCATGCCGCCCCAGTCGGCGTCCGGCGGCTGCACGCCGAGGCCGAGGAAGGAGAGCGTCGACAGGAAAAGCACCGCATAGATGAAGCGCAGGCCGAGTTCCGAGACCAGGGGCGACAGCGCGTTCGGCAGAATCTCGCGGAAAATGATCCAGCCGCTGCCTTCGCCGCGCAGTTTCGCGGCCTCGACATAGTCCATGACGTTGATGTCGACCGCCACCGCGCGCGACAAGCGGTAGACACGGGTCGAATCGAGGATGCCCATCACCAGGATCAGCGTCACCAGGTTGGACGGCAGCACCGACAGGACGACCAGGCCCATGATCAGCGTCGGGATCGACATCAGCAGGTCGACGAGGCGCGACAGCATCGTGTCGAACCAGCCGCCGAACACCGCCGCCGAAAAGCCCAGAATGGCGCCGAGCGAAAAGGACAGCGCGGTGGCCAGCACGGCGATGAACAGCGTGATGCGGGCGCCATAGATCATGCGGGACAAGAGATCGCGGCCGAGATTGTCGGTGCCCAACAGGTGCACCGATGACATCGGTTCCCAAGGGACGTCGCTGACGATCTCGGCATTGCCGTGCGGGGCGATCCATGGGGCCAAGACCGCCGCCAGCACGAACAGCGTCGTCAGCACAATGCCGATCAGCGCCGCGACAGGAGTGCGTCTGATATCGAGCATACCGGCGCCCCCCTACTTCGGATGCCTGAGCCGCGGATTGGCGACGATCGCCGCAATGTCCGCGATGATGTTGAGGGCGATATAGACGGCCGCAAAGATCAGGCCGACCGCCTGGACGACGGGAACGTCACGCTTGGTGACATGGTCGACGAGATATTGCCCCATGCCCGGGTATACGAAAATCACCTCGACCACGACGACGCCGACCACGAGATAGGCGAGGTTCAGCATGACGACATTGATGATCGGTGCGATCGCGTTCGGGAAGGCATGCTTGCGGATGACCGCGAAAGCCGAGAGCCCCTTGAGCTCCGCCGTCTCGACATAGGCCGATTGCATGACGTTGAGGATGGCCGCTCGCGTCATGCGCATCATGTGGGCCAGCACCACCAGCGTCAGCGCCGCCGCCGGCAGCGCGATCGCCTGCAATCGCTCGCCTAACGACATTCCGTCATAGACGGTCGAGATGGCGGGGAACCATTGATGCTCGACCGCGAAGTAGAAGACCAGCAGGTAGCCGATGAAGAATTCCGGGAACGAGGTCGAGGCGAGCGCCACGCCGGAGATCATCTTGTCGACCCAGCCATTGCGGTAGCGCACCGCGATCAGGCCAAGCGCGATCGCCAGCGGAATGGCCACGATTGCCGCCCAGAAGGCCAGGAACAAGGTGTTCCACAGCCGTTCCTTGATCGATGTCGCGATGTCCTGCCCGCTCGACATCGCCGTGCCGAGATCGCCGGTGAGCACGCCGCCCAGCCAGTGGAAGTAGCGGATATAGGCAGGCTGATTGAGCCCGAGCTGTTCGCGCAGATTGGCGAGCGACTCCGGCGTCGCCGATTGTCCGAGGATGGCTTGGGCGACGTCGCCGGGCAGGATCTGCGTGCCGGCGAAGATCAGGACCGAAACGGCCAGCAGAAGGAGGATGCCCAGCGCAACGCGCTGGGCCACCAGTTTCACGACGGGTGAGGACATCTCCGCAAGGCCGGACCTTAGGCTTCCATCCAGCACTTCGCCAAGGCGTAGCCGTTCATCAGCTCCTGATGCGGATCGTCCACCCAGCCACCGACCTTGGGACCAGTTGCGTCGATGAACTGGTTGAACATCGGCAGGATCAAGCCGCCCTCGTCACGCACCATCACAGCCATGTCATGGTACATCTGCTTGCGCTTGGCCTCGTCGAGCTCGGCGCGCGCCGCCAGCACCATCTTGTCGAAGTCCGGCCGCTTGAACCGCGTGTCGTTCCAGTCGGCGCTCGACAGGTAGGCGGTCGAGTACATTTGGTCCTGCGTCGAGCGGCCGCCCCAATAGGAAGCGCAGAAGGGCTGCTTGTTCCAGACTTCGTTCCAGTAGCCGTCGCCGGGCTCGCGCTTGATTTCCAGCTTGATGCCGGCCTTGGCCGCGCTCTGCTGATAGAGCTGCGCGGCATCGACCGCGCCGGGGAAGGCGACGTCCGACGTCCTGAGCAGCACGGCGCCGTCGTGACCCGACTTCTTGTAGTGGAACTTGGCCTTGTCGGGATCGTATTTGCGCTGCTCGATCTCTGTGAACAGCGGGTAGGAGGCGTTGATCGGGAAGTCGTTGCCGAGCGAGCCGTAGCCGCGCAGCACCTTGTTCAGCATCTCTTCGCGGTTGATCGCCAGCTTCAGCGCCATCCTGAGGTCGTTGTTGTCGAACGGCGCCGTGTTGCAATGCATGATGAACACGTAGTGGCCGGGACCGGAGTGGTTGCGGATGGTGACGCCCCGCACGCGCTTGATCAGGTCGACGATCTTCGGCTCGACGCGGTTGATCATGTTGACCTGACCGCCCTGCAGGGCCGCCGTGCGCGCCGTCGCGTCGTTGATGACGACGACTTCGACCTGGTCGGCATGGCCCATCTTGTCGCCCTGCCAGTAGTTGGCGAAGCGTTCGCCGACATGGCGCACGCCGGGCTCGTTGACCTTGACCTTGTAAGGGCCGGCGCTGATGCCGGCATCGGGTTTGTCCTTGCCGCCATTCGGCTGCACGATCAGGTGATAGTCGCTGAGCAGATAGGGAAGGTCGGCGTTGGCTTCCTTCAGGGTCAGCACCACTTCCTTACCGTTAACCTTGATGGTCTCGATGCCCTTCATGTAGCCGAGCGCGCCGGACTTCGACTTCTCGTCCGAATGGCGCTCCAGCGTGGCGGCCACGTCCTGGGCGGTCACCGTCTTGCCGTTGTGGAATTCGATGCCGTCGCGGATCTTGAGCGTCCAGACCTTGGCGTCGTCGGAAGAGCCGATTTCCTCGGCGATGCGGTTCTCGAGCTTGCCGTCGGGCGACAGTTCGACGATCATTTCGCCCCAGCACTTGCCGAAGGCGAAGGGCACCTGGGTCATCATCAGCGCCGGGTCGAGGCTGTTGGTGGATTCACCGCCGACCAGGCCGGCCTTCAACGTGCCGCCCTTGACGGGGCCGGCAGCCCGGGCAGCGCTCGAAAGCAGCGAGTTGGCGAAGGGCGCGGTGACGCCGAGCGCGGCGGCGCGGCCAAGGAAGTCGCGGCGGCTGAGCTTTCCGGCAGCGACGCGCCGGCTGAGATAGTCGAGTTCGTTTGTCATTATGGGTTCCTCACTCTGATGGTACGACCATGTGGTCGGTTCTTGTTCTTGTGAGGGATAATGAGCGCAACGGAAAGCTGTAAGCAAGACCGAATGCGACATGCCGTGGCGTAAATGGCGCGTCGCATTTGGACCAATCTTGTCAGCGCTCACACGAGAGCGCGGGGAATCGTCTGTTTGAAATCGCGCTCGAACACCAGTTTTTCGCCCTCATAGGCCTCGATTCTGGCGCTGAGGATGAAGTCTTGCGCGTCCGAGCGCATCTCGGCGAAGGTCTCGGTCCGCACCGACCATTCATTTCGCGACAATGTCTGCGTCCAATGCGTGCTGCCCGTCGCCGACAGGGGATCGTCGGGTTGGATCGCCCATGTCTCCCTGACCATGCTGCCGTGGACCAGCCCGTGCTCCAGGTCGCGCACCTCGCCGAAATCGTCCGTTACGGCAAGCGTGACGACGCCGGTCTTTTCGTTGCGGTGGATATGCCGCTCGGAATTGGTCGGCCTGATCGTCTCGGTCGCCCAGGGCGTAGCCCCTTCCGGTTCGAGGAACGACACCTCGTCGGCCGTCGCCGGCGGGCGCAGCGGCAGCTTGAGCGTCGCGGCCGACAGTTCGAGCGTCGCCGGCTCCGGCGAAGGCCAGATCATCGGCCAGTAGGCGGTCGAGACGGCAACCCGCAGCCGGTGGCCGGCCGGCACCCGATAGGCGCACTGGTCGAGCACGACGCGTGCCGAGACCGTCTCGCCTGGCACCAGCGCTTCCGGGAACTCGTGCGAGTTGCGGTGGGTGAGGTTGAGCACGCCATAGGAGATCAGCTCCGAGGCGCCGTCCGGATGCACGTCGCAGAGACGCACCGCGAGGTTGGCCTGGCGGCGGTCCGAGGCAACCCGTACTTCGACTTCAGGCGCGCCGACGATGTCGATCGCCTCCTCGAGTTCGACCTGGTCGAAGCATACCGAAAGCGCGTCGTCGGAGCGCTGGTCGCCCGGCAGTTCCGGACCGAAGGTGAAGGGAAAATACTCGCCGCCGGCAAGCCCGCAACTTTGCGGCGAGGCGACGATTGCCGGCCCGACGCCCTCGGGAATGAGCCCGGTTGCCTTGATCTTGATGTTGGGCGAGGGCCATTGCTGTTCCGCAATCCAGCGGCCTGGCCGTTCGGGATGCCAGCGGGCCGGACGCACGCTATCCATTACATAGGCGCGGTAGTCCGGGTCGGCCTCGACGCCGGTCGCCGCGCCCTTCAGCCAGCGGTCCCACCAGCGCAGCGCCTCCTGCAGGAAACCGATGGCCGGATTGGGTGCCGCGTAATGCGGATATTTGTGGATCCAGGGGCCGACGATGCCCTTCACCGGCGCCTGGATGTTGGTGACGAGATTGGAGATCGTGTTGCGGTAGCCGTCATGCCAACCGCCGATCGACAGCACTGCCGCCTTAACGGCCGAAAAGTCCTCGCAGATCGAGCCGCGTTTCCAGTAGGCATCGCGATGCTGGTGGCTGAGCCATAGCGGCGCGAGAAAAGGCTGGTTCTCCAGACGGCTCAGCCACAGATCGCGCCAGCGGTTGCCGCCGGCGATTTCCGGATCCGGCGGCCGCGACGAGTAGGAGAGCATCGTCGAGGCCCAGCCGAAATTCTCGAGCAGCAGGCAGCCGCCCTTGTAGTGAATGTCGTCGGCATAGCGGTCGACGGTCGAGCACAGGCTGATCACCGCCTTCAGCGCCGGCGGCTGCTTTGCCGCGACCTGCAGGCAGTTGAAGCCGCCCCAGGATATGCCCATCATGCCGACATTGCCGTTGCACCAGGGCTGCGCGGCCGCCCAGGCGATGACGTCGCAGGCGTCCTGCAATTCCTGCTCGGAATATTCGTCGTCCATCAGCCCTTCGGAATCGCCGTTGCCGCGCATGTCGACGCGGATCGAGGCATAGCCGTGTCCGGCGAAATAAGGATGCGTCAGCTGATCGCGGAAGATGGTGCCGTCGCGCTTGCGGTAGGGCAAATGCTCGAGGACCGCCGGCACCGGGTTGTCGCCGGCATCCTCAGGCATCCATATGCGCGCCGACAGCCGGCAGCCATCCGGCATGTCGATGCCCATATCGGGAAATTCGACGACCTTGCGAGGGAATTCTGTGACGGTTTTCATGCAAGGCACATGATGGAACCGTCGCCGAGGCGTCGTGGGCCAGCCGGCGAAATCGGCTGGTCAATAAGCGTCAGTTCAAAGCGTCAGTTCAGCGGAATGTCGTTGTCGGCCTTGCTCGCCTGGTATGTGCCGGACAGCGCGTCATAGCGTGCGGAGATCTTGGCAATGCGCGCCTCCAGCCGCCTGCGTTCCGCCTCGGGCAAAGCGCGCACCAGCCGGCGTATGGAAAAGCTCTTCCAATAGGCGTTCTCGGCGTTGTAGCCGCCGGGATCGAGTGTGAAGACCTCCTTCAGGATCTTCAGGTCATGCGGGATGGCGAAGCTGTCGCGCGAGTCCTCGTGGCTGAAGAGGTAGTAGAAATTGTCGAAGCCGGTCCAGGTGATCGCCGACAGGCACAGCGAGCAGGGCTCGTGCGTGGCCAGGAACAGTGCATCCCTGGTGTCGACGCGCTCGGCTTTTGGCATTTCGTAAAATCGCTTCAGGCAGTGCATTTCGCCATGCCAGAGCGGATTTTCGATCTCGTTGTTGGTTTCGGCAATCACCAGCGAGCGGTCGTCTTTCCGCAGGATGGCGGCGCCGAAGAGTTTGTTGCCATGCGCAACGCCTTCAGCGGTCTTCGGCACGATATCGTGCTCGATAACGTCGAGCAGGCGGTCGATCAGCGAAATGTCTGTCATCGGGGAAAACTGGCAGCTTTCAGGGAAGATGGATCTCGTAAGGGTGCGAGAAATGGCACTCTTCGAGGTTGGCGCCGTCGCCGCCGCGGTCGACGATGAGGAAGTCCTGTTCCTCGCCGATCGGCGTCAGCACGCCGTGCCAGAGGTTGCGCCGGTAGTTGATGCCCTGCCCGGGCGCGGTGATGAAGGCGTGCGGCTCGCCTGGGCCGTCCTGAGTGTCATGGCAGACGACAACCAGGAATGGCCGCGGCGACAACGGAATGAAGGCCTGGCTGCCGAGCGGATGGCGCTCGACCATGGTCAGTTTCAGAGGCATCTCGTAGGGGGTGCCGCGCACCATCGAGATCAGCACCTTGGCATTCGGCCCGGTGGCCTCGGCAGTGGCGAGATCGTGGTAGCGCATCGCCTTGCCGCCATTGATCGGGTAGCGGTTCTCGCCGCCCATATCGATCACGTCGCCAAACGGCGCGAAGTTTTCGCGTGTCAGCGGCTGGGCCACGATTTTGGTCACCGCGCGCGAGCCCCAAGGGCGCCGCCAAGCTTGGCGTGCCGGTTGACGTCCTTGTATAGCAGGTAGCGGAAATTCCCGGGACCGCCGGCGTAGCAGGCCTGCGGGCAAAAGGCGCGCAGCCACATGAAGTCGCCGGCCTCGACCTCGACCCAGTCCTGATTGAGGCGATAGACTGCCTTGCCTTCGAGCACATAGAGCCCATGCTCCATGACATGGGTCTCGGCGAAGGGGATGACCGCGCCGGGTTTGAGCGTGACGATGGTGACATGCATATCGTGGCGCATGTCGGCCGGGTCGACGAAGCGCGTCGTCGCCCAGTGGCCTCCCGTGCCGGGCATCGGGCTCGGCTCGACCTCCTTGTCGCTGCTGAAGAAGGCTTCCGGAACGTCGAGGCCGTCGACCGCCTCATAGGCCTTGCGGACCCAGTGGAAGCGGACCGCACCGCTGCTCTCATTGCGCACCGTCCAGCCGCTGCCCGGCGGCAGGAAGGCGAAGCCGCCTGGGCGAAGCACATGGTTCTTGCCGGCAAGCGAGACCGTAAGCTCGCCCTCGACCACGAACAGCACGCCCTCGGCTTCGGGGTCGAGCTCAGGCCGGTCGCTGCCGCCGCCGGGCAGGACCTCGACGATGTACTGCGAAAAGGTCTCGGCGAAGCCCGAAAGCGGTCTTGCGATGATCCAGGCCCTTGTCTTGTCCCAGAACGGCAGCGGGCTGGTGACGATGTCCTGCATCACGCCCTTGGGGATCACCGCATAGGCTTCGGTGAAGACGGCGCGGCCGGTCAACAGCTCGTGCTGACCGGGATGGCCGCCATGCGGCGCGTAATAGGTTCGCTCGGCCATGTTCATCCTGTCCATGTGTTGAAGCCTATTTTGGAAGCATGTCTTTCAGCCGAAGCAGCGCGATGCGCTCGACTTGTTTGCACGCGGTGTCGAATTCATTGCTGCGGCTGTTGCCGATGCGAGCCTCGAACTCCGCCAGGATCTGGTCCTTCGTCTTGCCCTTGACCGCGATGATGAAGGGAAAGCCGAAGGTCGTGACATAGGCGGCGTTGAGCTTCGAAAACAGCTCGCGCTCCTTGTCGGTCAGCGCGTCGAGCCCGGCGGAGGCCTGTTCTTTGGCTGATTCCGGCGTCAGCCGCTTGGCCGCCGCCAGCTTGCCGGCAAGGTCGGGATGGGCGTTGAGCACAGAAAGCCGCTCGGCCTCGGTCGCCGCGCGGAAGACGCGGCAGAGCGCGTTGTGCAGGCCGCCGGCGCTGTCATGGGCCGGGCCGAGCTCCAGTTCGTAGGCCCGCTCGGCGATCCACGGCGAATGCTCGAACACCCCGCCGAAGGCATGCACGAATTCCTCGAATTCCATCCGAGACGGGCGCAGCGCCGGCGCCTGGTAGGGGTGCGTCTCGCGCCAGTGTTTTGCGATATCGATGCGCCGGGTCAGCCACACCCTGTCATGCGACTTCACATAGTCGACGAAGCGCTTCAGCGCCGCCACGCGGCCCGGACGGCCGACCAGCCGGCAATGCAGGCCGATGTTCATCATGCGCGGCCGCCCCGCCTTGCCCTCCGCATAGAGCGTGTCGAAACTGTCCTTCAGATAGGCGAAGAACTGGTCGCCCGAATTGAAGCCCTGCGGCGTGGCAAAGCGCATGTCGTTGGCGTCGAGCGTGTAGGGGATGATGAGCTGCGGCTTCTCCAGACCACCCCGGTCGAACCAGTAGGGCAATTCGTCGTCATATGTGTCGGAGACGTAATCGAAGCCGCCTTCCTCGGCGACGAGTCGCACCGTGCTGACCGAAGTGCGGCCGGTGTACCAGCCGGTCGGCCGCGCGCCGGTCACTTCGTAATGCAGACGGATCGTCTCTTCGAGGTCGCGTCGCTCGTCCTCCGCGCTATGGTCGCGGTAGTCGATCCATTTCAGCCCGTGCGAGGCGATCTCCCAGCCGGCCTCCTGCATCGCCGCGACCTGATCGGGGGAGCGTGCCAGCGCCGTGGCGACGCCGTAGCAGGTCACCGGCACCTCAGCTTGCGTGAACAGCCGGTAGAGCCGCCAGAAGCCGGCGCGGGCGCCGTATTCATAGATCGATTCCATGTTCCAGTGGCGCTGGCCGAGCCAGGGGGCGGCGCCGACGATCTCGGACAGGAAGGCTTCGGAAGCCTTGTCGCCGTGCAGCACGCAGTTCTCGCCGCCTTCTTCGTAATTGACGACGAACTGCACCGCGACATAGGCGCCGCCGGGCCATTTCGGGTCTGGCGGATTGGCTCCGTAACCGCGCATGTCCCGTTCGTAACGCATGATCGCTCCTGCCCGACTGTTGAGATGAAGATATCGAAAGGAGTGCTCGTGCATTCCCCCGAAAATTTTTGAAAGTGCTTTTTGCCGCACTCCGCTCGACCGGGGCTTATGCATCGCCTTTAATTGGCGCACAATTGACCTGAAAACGTTCGACTACTTGGGATGGGAGGCGGCCAGTGGCAGAAACGTCGAAAGCCGATGGCGGGCGTCTGACGACCCATGTCCTCGATACCGCGACCGGCAGGCCGGCAAAGGGCCTCTCGATTGGGCTTTTCCGCCTCGAAGGCCAGGCCCGCACGCATTTGAAGACCGTCACCACCAATGATGACGGCCGCTGCGACGCGCCGTTGCTTGCCGGCGCCGACTTCCGCACCGGCGAGTACGAGCTGGTCTTCGCTGCCGGCGATTATCTGCGCGGGCAGGGCGCCAGCCTGCCGGAGCCGGCTTTCCTCGACACCGTGCCGATCCGCTTCGGCATGGCGGAGGAGCGGCATTATCATGTGCCGCTCTTGATCTCGCCCTACGGCTACTCGACCTATCGCGGGAGCTGAGACATGGCCGACAAGACCCGTAACCAGATACGCTTCATCCTGAACGGCGACGATGTCGCGCTGAACGACATCGCCCCCGACGCGACCCTGCTCGACTGGCTGCGGTTGAACCGCTCGCTGCGCGGCACCAAGGAAGGCTGCGCCGAGGGCGATTGCGGCGCCTGCACGGTGCTGGTCGGCAAGCTGTCGGTCGAGGGCCTGGTCTATGAAAGCGTCAATGCTTGCATCCGCTTCATGGGCTCGCTCGACGGCACGCATGTCGTCACCGTTGAGCACCTGCGCGGCAATGGCGAACAGCTTCACCCCGTGCAGCAGGCGATGGTCGATTTCCATGGCTCGCAATGCGGTTTCTGCACGCCCGGCTTCGTCATGTCGCTCTATGCGCTGTGGATGAAGACGCCCAACCCGGCCGACGCGGCGATCGAAAAGGCGCTGCAGGGCAATCTCTGCCGCTGTACCGGCTACGAGGCGATCATGCGCGCCGCGCGCGCCATATCAAGCTACGGCAAGGCGGCGAAGGACCCGCTGGCAGTGGAGCGCAAGGATATCACTGCACGGCTGGGAGCGCTGCGCGACGGCGCCAGGGTCGAGGTCGGTTCGGGTAAGGAGCGGCTGATCGTGCCGGCTGGCGTCGACGATTTCGCCATGGCGCTCGAGAAGGAGCCTGGCGCCACCATCGTTGCCGGCTCAACCGATGTCGGGCTGTGGGTCACCAAGCATATGCGCGACATCTCGCCGGCTATCTTCATCGGTGGCCTCGACGGCTTGCGCACGATCTCGGAGACCGATGGCGTGATTACGATCGGCGCCGGCGTGACTTACAGCGAAGCCTTCGCCACGCTTTCCAGGCGTATCCCGGCCTTGGGACCGCTGGTCGACCGCATCGGCGGCGAGCAGGTGCGCAACATGGGCACCATCGGCGGCAACATCGCCAACGGCTCTCCGATCGGCGACACGCCGCCGCCGCTGATCGCGCTCGGCGCGCGGCTCACGCTCCGCAAGGGCAATGCCCGACGCACGATCCCGCTCGAAACCTTCTTCATTGCCTATGGCAAGCAGGATCGGCAGCCCGGCGAATTCGTCGAGGCCGTCCATGTGCCCGTGCCGGCAGAGGGCACGAAATTTGCCGTCTACAAGGTCACCAAGCGCCGCGACGAGGACATTACCGCTACCCTCGGCGCCTTCTATCTGACCGAGGCCAAGAACGGCACCGTGGCGGATATCCGTATCGCCTATGGCGGCATGGCGCCGACGCCGAAGCGGGCGACTGCGGTTGAAACCGCCCTTATCGGCAAAGTCTGGAGCGAAGCGAGTGTCGAGTCCGCGATGGCCGAATACGCCAGCGACTTCACGCCAATTACCGATATGCGTGCAACGGCCGAGTATCGGGCGCTGGCGGCGAGAAATCTTTTGCTGCGTTTTTATATCGAAACCACCGGCACCAGGGCGCCGTTTCAAGTGACCCGCAACGAGGCGGCCTGATGAACAAGGACGCCACTCCCAACCTCAAGGCCGAAAAAATCGTCGGCGGCGTCGCCACCGAGCAGCGGCACGATTCTGCGCACAAGCATGTCAGCGGCGCCGCCGTCTATATCGACGACATGCCCGAGCCTGCCGGCACGCTGCATGTCGGCCTTGGCCTCGCCAAGGTCGCGCACGGCACGCTGAAGAGCATTGATCTGTCGGCGGTGCGCGCAGCGCCAGGCGTCGTCGATGTGCTGACCTGTGCCGACGTGCCCGGCGAGAACGACGTCTCGCCGAGCAACATGCATGACGATCCGGTGCTCGCCGAGCACAAGGTGCACTTCTACGGCCAGCCGATCTTCGCCGTGGTAGCTGAGACACGCGAGGCGGCGCGCCGCGCGGCACGCCTGGCTAGGATCGAATATGACGAGCTTCCGGCCGTGATCGACATCTGGGACCTCGACCCGGTCAAGGACAAGCAGGTCACCACGCCGCTGATCCTGAAGCGTGGAGATGCGGCTGCCGCGATTGCGGCGGCGCCCCGCCGCATCAAGAACCGCATGTGGCTTGGCGGCCAGGACCATTTCTACCTCGAGGGCCAGGTCTCGCTGGCGATCCCCGGTGAGGACGACGAGGTGATCGTCTATTGCTCGACGCAGGGGCCGAGCGAGACGCAGCATCTGGTTGCGCATGCGCTCGGCGTGCCGAGCCATGCGGTGACGGTGGAAGTGCGCCGCATGGGCGGCGGCTTCGGCGGCAAGGAGACGCAGGCCAACCAATGCGCGGCCATAGCCGCCATCGCCGCCAAGAAGCTGGGGCGCGCGGTGAAGATCAGGCTCGACCGCGACGAGGACATGACCGCCACAGGCAAGCGGCATGATTTTGCCATCGACTACGAGGTCGGCTTCGACGACGAGGGCAACATCCTCGGCGTCGATTTCACCTATGCGCTGCGCTGCGGCTTCTCCGCCGACCTGTCCGGTCCGGTCGGCGACCGGGCGCTCTTCCATTGCGACAACGCTTACTTCTATCCGGCGGTGCACGCGAAATCGGCGCCGCTTTTCACCAACACGGTCTCGAACACCGCTTTCCGCGGCTTTGGTGGCCCGCAAGGCATGGTCGGCGCGGAGCGCGTCATCGACGAAGTGGCCTTCGCGGTCGGCAAGGATCCGCTCGAAATCCGCAAGCTCAATTTTTATGACCCGATGGATGCGATCGGCGAACGCTGCCTCACGCCCTATCACCAGAAGGTCGAGGACAACATCATCCACCGCATCGTCGCGGAGTTGGAGGAAAGCGCCAACTATGCGCGGCGACGGCGCGAGATCAGCGCCTTCAACAACAACAGCCGCTTTATCAAGCGCGGCCTGGCGCTGACGCCGGTCAAGTTCGGCATTTCCTTCACAAAGACCGAGGCCAACCAGGCCGGCGCCCTGGTGCATGTCTATGCAGACGGCTCGGTGCATATGAACCATGGCGGCACCGAAATGGGCCAGGGCCTGCATCTCAAGGTGGCGCAGGTCGTCGCCGAGGAATTCCAGATCGATCTCGACCGGGTCAAGATCACCGCCACCACCACAGCCAAGGTGCCGAACACCTCGCCGACGGCGGCATCTTCCGGCGCCGACCTCAACGGCATGGCGGCGCAGGATGCCGCTCGGCAGATCCGCAAGCGGCTGACGGATTTCGCGGCCGAAAAATACCAGGTGCCGCTCGACCAGGTCGTGTTCCTGCCCAACCGGGTGCGCATCGGCAACCAGGAAATCGCCTTCAACGATCTGGTCAAGCAAGCCTACATGAACCGCGTCCAGCTCTCGGCGGCTGGCTTCTACAAGACGCCGAAGATCCATTGGGACCGCAGCAAGGGCTGCGGCCATGCCTTCTACTACTACGCCTATGGCGCGGCCTGCTCGGAAGTCTCGGTCGATACGCTGACCGGCGAATATGTCGTCGAGCGCACCGACATCCTGCACGATGCCGGCCGCTCGCTGAACCGCGCGATCGACCTCGGCCAGGTCGAGGGCGGCTTCATCCAGGGCATGGGCTGGCTGACGACGGAAGAGCTTTGGTGGGACAACGGCGGCCGGCTGCGCACGCATGCGCCGTCGACCTACAAGATCCCGCTCGCTTCCGACCGGCCAAAAATCTTCAACGTCAAGTTGACCGACTGGTCATCGGCCTACGAGCCGACCATCCATCGCTCCAAGGCGGTCGGCGAGCCGCCGCTGCCGCACGGCATGTCGGTGCTGCATGCGCTCTCCGACGCGGTGGCGAGTGTCGCCGATCACAGGATCTGCCCGCGCCTCGATGCCCCGGCGACGCCGGAACGGGTGCTGATGGCGATCGAAAGGCTGAAGCGGGAAGCCGCAAAGCCGGCCTGAACCGGCCAAAACGTGCAATTCGGGGCACAAAACGCTATATTTCCTGGGTGGAAATGCAGACGATGAACTCGAAAGTGCAAAGCCTGAAGGCGTTTCTCGGCCAGGCCGGCCGGGCCGCGCTCGTCGAGGTCGCGGCCACCAAGGGCTCGACCCCGCGTGAGACCGGCGCCTTCATGCTCGTCTCGTCATCAGCGATTTTCGGCACCATCGGCGGCGGCCAGCTTGAATTCATGGCGATCGACAAGGCGCGGCAGATGCTTTTCTCCTCCCTTGAGGGCGAGATGGCCGCGAAGCGGCCAGAGGGGGTGCTCTCAGAAGGCAAGCGAGCGCCGAGCACTGCCCCGGTGACCCAACCTGGCGGCTCCGCCGCCACCCTGCCCTGGAGGGGGAGGGAAGCCCGCATCGAGGTCGACGAAACCTGCGCGACCCTGGATGTTCCACTGGGTCCTGAAATCGGCCAATGCTGCGGCGGCCGAGTCGAGGTTCTGATCCGCTTGGTTGACGCTAAGATCGAACAGGAACTGGTAGCCAAGGCCGAGGCCGAGGAGGCGCATCTGCCGCATGTCTATGTCTTTGGCGGCGGCCATGTCGGCCAGGCGCTGGCCGCGTCGTTGGGGCTGCTGCCCATTCGTGTGGAGGTCGTCGAGACGCGGGCCGATGCGCTGGAAGGCATGCCGGAAACGGTTGAGACGCGGCTGACGCCGATGCCCGAAGCGGTGGTGCGCGAAGCCCGGGCGGGATCGGCCTTCGTCATCCTCACCCATGACCATGCGCTCGATTTCCTGATTGTCGCCGAGGCGCTCAAGCGCGACGACGCCGCCTATGTCGGCATGATCGGCTCGAAGACCAAGAAGGCGACGTTCAAGAACTGGTTCCTGAAGTCCGACGAGGGCAGCGAGGCCCAGTTCAACCGTCTCGTCTCGCCGATCGGCTGCAATACCGTGAAGGACAAGCGCCCGCCGGTGATCGCCGCGCTCGCCGCCGCCGAAATCATGACGGCGCTGGTGTCGCATGCGGCCCAGGCTTCGGCCGCGCCTGAAAAGGCGATGGCCGGCTGATTCACCCGGCCATCGGAGGAACGCTGAGCCCTCTATTCCTTTTCCTGCGTATGCGCTTCGAGGAACCACAGCAATTTGTCGAGCGAACGCGAGTAGGCGGTAAAGATGTCGGCGGTGTCGGCATCGCCGGCGTCGTCCGCCTCGTCGATCGCCTCACGCGCCAGCCTGGCAGCCGTGGCATAACGGTCGATCAGCGCCGCCAGATGATCCTTGGTCTTGTGGATGTCGGTTGGATAGGGCTGGAGCTTCGTTGCCCTCGACACGTCCTGCGAGGTGCCGTGCGCGGTGCCGCCAAGCTGCACGGCGCGTTCTGCGATGATGTCGACATGGCCGTCGATCTCCTCGCGGAACTCGTCGAGCATCTCATGGATGGCGATGAACTGCGGTCCCTTGACGTTCCAGTGCGCCTGCTTGGTGACCAGCGCCAGGTCGATGGCATCGGCAAGCCTGGCATTGAGAAGATCGATCGATTCCTTCTTGGCGTCGGATTTGAGGTCGTTCTTGGTGACAATGGCGTCCATGGTCGGCTCCTGTGGCGCTGGGTCGCTGTGAAAGCTGGGGACTGGTCTCGAAGGGCGGCCGTGCAGTCGCCAATCGCCAGAACGGCGACGGAGCGGGTTTCGTTCCGCGTCGGATCGAGGGGCGCACAGCTGGCGAAGGTATGACTGATGCTCACAGCTGCTCGTCGCTTTCTTCGTTTCCCAAACCGGATTGAACCGTGTCTTCTGCGCGCCTGACGAACACGAATGACGAACACTGGACGAGCGGACATGGATGTCTTGCGCATAGCGGCGTTTTCGGACGGCAACAGCGGCGGGAACCCGGCCGGCGTGATGATTGGCGAGGTTCTGCCCGACGCCGCAGACATGCAGCGCGTCGCTGCAGAGGTCGGCTTTTCCGAGACCGCCTTTGCCGCAAGTGAAGGGGAAGGCTGGCGTGTCCGCTACTTTTCGCCCGAATCGGAAGTGCCGTTCTGCGGCCACGCCACCATCGCGCTGGGCGCGGCGTTGGTCAGAAGGTTCGGCGACGGAATTTTCAAGCTGCTCCTGAACCAGGCCGCCATCACCGTCGAAGGGTTTCGCGACGGCGCCAACTTTGCCGCCGCCCTGCAGTCGCCGCCGACGCGCAGCCGGCCGGCCCCGTCGGAGCTGGCCGGCGAGACCCTGGCCATGTT